>JAFDME010000163.1 GCA_019306075.1 Deltaproteobacteria bacterium
GTCTCAGTGGAGAGGCGTTTGACCCCCTCTTTCATATTGTAGTAGGCCTGGGGTACGGCACTGTTCGGTTTATGGGAACCGACCGGCGAGACACTTTCATTTTTAAAGAAAATTTTTGCCTTGGTGCCGAGAGCCTTTTCAAGGTTGGTTGCCCTGACAAGGGGGGAGGGCCGCCAGATTTTATATATTTCCAGGACCTCCTCAGGGATGTCGATAAATCTCTCGGAAGACATTTCCTGCTCAAGAAGACCCATGGGGAAAACCGCGGAAAGTTTTTCAGGCCCCATCGGTTCATTGGTCTCCGGATCCAGGGGTGGCTTTAATCCGTTGGGAATATCCGGTCCAACATTATACCACTGCCTGGGCATCTGATCGTCACGAAGTACAACTTTCTTATTCATATGCTCTCCTATTGAATGAGATGGATCGAAAGGGAAATTAATTTTCCTCGGATAGATACTGGCACTAAGGTTCTACCATATGAGAAAGAGATAGAGAATCGGTTTTTTTCAACAAAAAAAAATTGTGGCACGGACTGAATGGAAAACTGAGATAAATTCTGGCACAGTCATGCCTGTCGGTTTTTCTGCTCTGCCGCATGGCCGGGTTCTTCTGTTTTGCCCGGGCCAGAATTTCCATCGCCTTATCGAGATCAGCCAGGGGGACAGTGAGAGTAAATGAATATTCCAAGCCCATTAGTACCTTACTCCTGAAAAGCTATAAAAAAAATAAGAAATTGGGGTGTCTATTTTGAAATTATGTGCCTATGCGTAGCACCAAGGTACTTATGCCCCCTTGTGGGGTGCAACTATTCTCCTTCAGTCTCCTGTCTTAAATCCAATCCGATTTCGCAACTGTTCAATTTCATCCAGAAGATCAAGAGCCAGAGCAACTCCGGCAAGATTGACGCCAAGATCCCGCTGCAGCCGGCAGCTTACCTGCACCCGCCGCAGGCTGTCGGTGTGAAAACGGTACTGCTCCCTGCCTGCACCCCTCGGTTCAATGATTCCCTCCTCCACCAGTTCCAGAATATGCTCACTCTGCACCGTACAGATTCGACACAGCTGTCTCAGTGTAAGGGAGTACTCTTCTTCAAGAACAAGACCTTCCAGTACAGGCAAATGCTCCTTCTTTATCATAATCACACCCCCAGTTTGATCCGTGGATTAAATGCCATTTCCCTGGCCATTTTGCGGTAAAGCTCCTTGTCCTCTTCACTCGAAACAGGAGGCAGCTCAATACGAAGAATAACGTAGAGATCACCCGGTTTCTTGCCCGGTATCCCCTTCCCCTTTAACCGCAGTTTCCGGCCCTGACGGGAGTTTTCCGGGATTTTCAAATCAACTGCTCCTTCAGGGGTCGGCGCCTTGACCGCAGCACCAAGGGCTGCCTCCCAGGGAGCTACCGGTAAATCCAGATAAACATCCCTCTCTTCAACCCGGTAAATAGAGTGGGGATTAAATTCAATCTGCAGATACAAATCTCCTGCAGAACCGCTGCCCGCTCCGGGGTTTCCCTGGCCCGCAAGACGGATATGCTGCCCACTCCTGACTCCTTTGGGAATTCGTACCTTCAGTGTTCTCTCTTTCATCCGCACATGGCCGTCACTGTCCAGCTCGGGGGAGCTCAGAGTCAATGTCCTCTCTGCACCCAGGTAGGCATCCTCCAGATCGATAAACACCTTTGCATGATGATCCTCACCCTGGGCCCGGGGAGCGGAATAGCCATGGTCAGCGCTCCCCCGCCTGCCAAAAAGTGACTCAAAAAAATCACTGAAAGCAGCTTCGTCCGGTTGACCACCCCCCCGTCCACTGTACTCAAAACCACCGTCCCAGTCCGGCGGAGGACGGAAATCCTGCCCATTTTGCCAGTTGGCACCAAGCTGATCGTAGGCAACTCTCTTTTCCGGGTCCTTCAACACCTCGTAGGCCTCGCCCAGCTCCTTAAAGCGAACTTCTGCATCGGCAGCCTTGCTCACATCGGGATGAAATTTCCGGGCAAGTTTGCGATAACCCTTTTTTATCTCATCCTGGGTGGCCTCTCTTTTAACACCCAGAACCTCGTAATAGTCCTTAAATTCCATAAATCAGTCTCCCTGCATCAATATAGCCGAATCTCCGCTCATCTCCTTCTCTCATAAAAAATCAGCCAAGATGCTGCCGTACCCAGCCGCTGATGGCTGCAGCATCCATGGCACCGGACTGCCGGGCCTTCTCAACACCTCCCACAAAAAGAACCATGGTCGGAATCGAACGGATATTAAACCGTGCTCCAAGGTTTTGGTTAGATTCAGTATCCACCTTGGCAAGCCGGACTGCGGGTTCAAGCTGCGCTGCTGCCTGAACAAAGGCCGGAGCCATCATTTTACACGGCCCGCACCAGGGAGCCCAGAAGTCAACAAGAAGAGGGATATCATTACTACTCAGATGTTTTTGCAAACTTCCCTCCGTCAACTCCACGGGATGCCCGTTAAAAAGGGGCTGACCGCATTTCCCGCACTTTGGATTCTCCCGCAGCCGCTGGGCCGGGATACGGTTAACCGCTGCGCAGTCAGGACAAACCACATGTTTTGTATCACTCATATCAATCTCCTCTTTGGACAGACACTACCTCATCTGAGTTTCCACTCCGGATTCCTCTTTTCAAGAAAGGCCGTCACACCTTCCCTGGCATCATCGGTAGTACACAGCCTGGCAAATGCCTCGTTCATATACTGGAACTGTTTCTGATAATCCATATCTTCAGAGCGGTAGAAGGCACTCTTGGCATTCTGTACTGCAAGGGGGCTTCTCTTCGCCAGATCCTCCGCCCATAGAAGAGCCTCCCTGTCCAGATCATCATGGGCAACAACTCTATTTACCAGACCGAGGTTCATGGCCTCCTCCGCCTTTAAAAGAGTGCCGTATAAAAGCAGTTCCAGTGCCTTTTTCCGCCCCACACAGCGGGCAACAGGTAAAATCGGCCCGACACAGTTAAGTCCCACGTTGATGGCAGTAAGCCCCATCTTTATCCGCTCAGAGGCTATTACCAGATCAGCGGCCGCCGCGAGCCCCATGCCGTTTGCTGTAGCAACACCCTGCAGCTGGGCAATGACCGGTTTTTTCATTGATGATATTGCCACCAGCGGCTGCTCCATCCATTCTATCCATTCCCGGTACTCCGTTGCCGATTTTCCTTCAAGCTCATTGACATCAATGCCGGCACAAAAAGCCCTGCCGGAACTTTTAAGCAGAACAACCCGGACATTGGAATCCGCCTCCATTGCCAGAAGTGCCTCAAGAAGTTCCCCGGCCATTGTGCTGGTAAATGTGTTCAGCTGCTCCGGACGGTTCAGAGTAATAATTCCAACAAATTTTTCATTTGTTTCAACGAGAACTGTTTCAAACGCCATATGCTACTCCCAGGTAATAATTTTTCAGTGTCTTTCTTCCCGTTCAACAAGGTAATGTTTTCAATGAATTTGTCTATATTTTCATCAAGAAAACAGCTGTTCATTGAAATTGTCCGATAAATACCTATAATAGCTGATTGAAGAAAACAGTTAACCAGTTATATCCTATCAGACAAAAAGGAGTACTCTTATGCAGACCACAACACAACCGATAACCATAGATCAGGCCAGAAGAGATGCAGCTTCCATCTTCCTGGCAAAAGTTTTCAACTGGATGGCAGCAGGCCTCGGATTAACCGGCCTTGTTGCCTACTTTACAGCTGCATCCGGTTTTGCCCGGGTCATAGCCGGTACTCCCCTGTTCCTGATAATTGCCCTGGGAACACTGGGACTGGTGTTCTTTCTTTCCGCCCGCATTGATAAAATCCAGGCTTCAACCGCCTCGGCCCTTTTTGTTGTCTACTCGCTGCTGAACGGTCTATTTTTCTCAACAGTATTTCTTACCTATACCGGTTCCTCCATTGCCGGAACATTCTTCATTACCGCCGGTATGTTTGGAGGAATGGCAATCTATGGACTTATCACCAAACGTGACCTTTCCGGCTTCGGCTCCTTTCTTTTTATGGGACTTATCGGCATTATCATTGCCTCGGTTGTTAATATTTTTCTGAAGAGTTCCGGTATGTCCTGGATGATCTCCATGATTGGCGTCCTGGTTTTTACCGGGTTGACGGCATACGACGTGCAGAAAATAAAGCGGATGGGAGAGGAAGGAATCATGTCCCAGGGCCAGGAGGCGATCACCAAGGGATCAATCATGGGTGCCCTCGCCCTCTACCTGGATTTTATCAACCTCTTTCTCATGCTGCTCAGATTTTTCGGCGGAAGCAAAAACTGATGGCGTCATAGAAACCCTCCACCTGCTTCACTGCTGCCGTTAAAGCTCCATTCATTCACCACTAAGAGCAGAGAGGAAATCATTTTCCCCTTCTTCTCTGCTCTTAGTCTCCGCTGCAACTCAGATTTTTCCTCTTTTTCAAACCCCGTTCAATCCACCTCTAATCTGTCGCCGGAACAAACATTACAACATTGTAATGGTAATGAAAGGGTAGTGTAATGATTAGTGGTTATACTGGTGGCTGAGTTTAAATGGCAATCAAGTTACAAAATCACTGTTCCGGAGCACTCATATGCTAGATAAATCATCCCACGCTTCAACACCAGTCACTCATCCTCCCACAGTCTCAGCAACCCCGCAGGACGATGTATATAATTCAATCCAGACAATTAACGAGGCGGTTAAATCCAGCTCGGGCTGGCTCTCTCCATTACGAAGTGAAATGGCAAAAGCGATTATCGGCCAGGAGCAGTTAATTGAAAGGCTCCTGGTAGGATTGCTTACCGGCGGCCATATCCTCCTGGAAGGATTGCCGGGACTGGCAAAAACCCTGGCTGTGAAAACTCTGGCAAGAGCCATACAGACAGATTTCAGGCGCCTCCAGTTTACCCCTGACATGCTTCCGGCGGATATTATCGGAACGGAAATTTACAATCCCCGGCAGACAAGTTTTGAGGTAAAGCAGGGGCCGATATTCGCATCCCTTGTTCTGGCCGACGAAATCAACAGGGCTCCGGCAAAGGTTCAGTCGGCACTTCTTGAGGCGATGCAGGAAAAACAGGTGACCATAGGAGAGGAGAGCTTCCAGCTGCCGGAACTCTTTCTGGTTCTCGCCACCCAGAACCCGATAGAGCAGGAAGGTACTTACCCGCTGCCGGAAGCCCAGGTGGACCGTTTTATGCTCAAGGTCATTGTCGGATACCCGAGCCAGACGGAAGAGCGGCAGATTCTTGATACCTTTGACCTGACCGACTCCCGGGTGGATGTGATGCCGGTTGCCGCCCCTGAGGATATTCTGGCTGCCAGAAAAATTGTCAATACCATCTACATGGACGACAAGATAAAAGATTATATTGTCTCCCTTGTCTATGCCACCCGTGATCCCCAGAGTTTTCAGCTCGACCTGCAGGATTATATCGAAACCGGTGCCTCCCCCCGGGCAACGATCAACCTGAAAGCGGTCGCCCGCAGCCTTGCCTTTCTTGCCGGCAGGGGATATGTGACTCCCGATGATGTAAAAAGTGCAGCCCTTGATGTAATGCGCCACCGGCTGCGAATCAGTTACGAGGCTGAGGCGGAAGGTATCAGCAGTGAAGATATCATACGAAAAATCCTCGATACAGTACCCGTTCCCTGAGGTTAATTTGGAGTTATGGATAGCCGAATAACCAAAGAGATCCTCAAAAAAGTCCGCCAGGTAGAGGTCCGTACCAACAGACTTGTCAATGACAGTCTTGCCGGCAACTACCAGTCCGTGTTCAAGGGAAGCGGCATGGACTTTGATGAAGTGCGGGAATATGTTCCCGGGGATGATATCAGGTCCATAGACTGGAATGTCACCGCCAGAACGGGTATACCGCATATCAAAAAGTTTACCGAGGAACGGGAACTGACTATCATGCTGCTGATTGATATCAGCGGCTCAGGAGATTTTGGTTCCAGCGAGTCCTCCAAGCGGGAGATGATGGCTGAACTTGGTTCGGTGCTTGCCTTTTCCGCTGTAAAAAATAACGATAAGGTTGGTCTTGTTCTTTTTACCGATTTTGTCGAGCTCTATATTCCACCGCAGAAGGGTAAAAAACATATCCTCAGGATCATACGGGAAATTCTCTTTTTTCAGCCCCGGGGTAAAGAAACCGACCTGAAACTGCCCCTGGATTTTGTCAACCGGGTTATAAAGCGTAAATGTGTCACCTTCCTTATCTCAGACTTCTGTCTGCCGGGGGACTTCGAAAAAGCTCTTGGCGACCTGCAGCCAAAACTGCAGATTTCAAACAGACGCCATGATCTCATTACGGTAATCGTTTCAGATCCCAGGGAATTTCACCTTCCGGACGTGGGGTGGCTGAACCTTGAAGATGCCGAAACCGGTGAGCAGGTGGCACTTAACACATCAGATGCTGCAATTAGACACCAATACAGTGAACTGGCGGCCAAGAGGCATAAATCTCTGCATAAAACTATCCGTTCGGCGGGAATAGATATACTTGACCTCTCCACTGACGCGCCCTATATCCCGCCCCTGCTCAATTTTTTCGGCAGCCGAAAAGGGAGGAACGGATGATGAGATACCTGTTCATGTTCTTTCTCCTGCTTATCCTGCTTATCCCTTCTCCTGCATTTACCGGGCAGGCGGAAGAGGAACCGCTGACCTTGCTTCATCAGCCGCAGAAAACGGGTGCGGCCGTACAGCCGCCACAGGCTCCCGCACAGCCGCAGCAATTACGGGATATATATGGCCCGGTACAACTGAAGGACCAGCCCCGAATAGTTCTCTACGCAACTGTCATCGGTCTGCTGCTGCTTGCTGCCGCGGCCCTCTTTTTCATACTGAAAAGAAGAAAACAGTCCGGTATTCCGCAGATTCCACCCTGGGATCGGGCTCTCTTCGAATTAACCGAAGCAAAGACACTTCTTACAGCCGACAAGCCCCTCAGCTATATGACCAGGGTCTCCCATATACTTCGCAACTATATCGAATCACGTTTTGCCATTAAATCAACCCGACAGACAACAGGAGAGTTTCTTCAGGACTTGAGCAGATCGTCTGCTGATCCGCTGATAAAAAACTGTCGGGATGAACTTCAGACCTGCCTTGAACAGTGTGATATGGCCAAATTTGCCCACCATATTCCCGGGCATGAGAACATGGAGCTGGTGGAAGACGCGATTGTAAGCTTTGTTCATAAAACCAGGCCGGACAATGCCGGAAGTGGGGGTAGAGCATGAGATTTCTCCATCCCGAATTTCTCTGGCTGCTGGCCCTCCTGCCCCTGTTGGCCCTGCTTCATGGCAGACGGGGGGCAGCCCCCGCGCTCACATTTTCCTCAACTTCCCTCGCTGCGTCTCTGGCAACTGCGAAAAAATCCCGACCAGGTACTCTCCTCCTCCTTCTGCGCCTGGTTGTGGTTTTTTTCTTCATTCTTGCTCTTGCCAGACCGCAGCAGGGGAGCGTTACTACGGAAATTGAGGCCAGCGGTATAGATATCCTGCTGGCGGTTGACGTCTCCGGTTCCATGGAGGCGATGGATTTCACCCTGGATGGAAAACCGACAAACCGCCTTGAGGTTGTAAAAAAGGTTGTCGAGGAGTTTATCGACCAGCGTCCCAATGACCGTATCGGCCTCCTTGCCTTTGGAGGCCGACCCTATCTGGTCAGTCCCCTGACCCTGGACCATGACTGGTTAAAAAAACGGCTGGCATCCCTGCAGATTGGGGTGGCAGAGGATGGTACCGCCATCGGTTCCGCCATCGGCAGCGGTACAAACAGACTGCGGGATAAAAAATCAAAGTCACGGATTCTTATCCTCCTCACCGACGGTATGAACAACAGCGGCCGCATCCCGCCCCTGGTAGCTGCCGAGGCTGCTGAAACTCTTGATATCAGAGTATATACTATCGGTGCCGGCAGCCGGGGAGAGGCACCCATGCCGACCACCGACG
>JAFDME010000164.1 GCA_019306075.1 Deltaproteobacteria bacterium
TCGGAGCGCAGACCTATATTGTTGCGGTCTGCGTTGGTCTGCAGGGCGGCGATAAAGAGAGGGATGTCGGAGAATTCCGTTTTAAAGAGAATCTCAAACCAGTTGCTGGAGACTCTTTTTTCTGTAGTCCCGGTCTCATAGAGGAGCCCTGCGACTTCACCATTTCCCGGTTCCCAGGCGATATAGCCGATGGTTTCGGTCGCTGTTTGACCACCAGCATTCACTTTTTTTATTTCCTCCATTTTGGCGAGTTGGGTGGCACCATCTTTAGAGTCTTCTGCTTTATTCTTTTTCAGGAAACTGACTTTCGATAAACTTTTACTCTGCACCGCACTGTTGCTGTCAGCGGGGTATTTTTGCAGTTTGTACGCAAAGGAGTCCCGACTGCTGTTCTGGATCTTCCCCGTGATGCCTCCGGTTTCATTGGCGGTCACTATCTGGCTGAGGATAACCGGTATGGAACTGTAGGGCTGGTGCAGCATGATTTTCCGGAAGGAGGATGAGCCCTGGAAGGTTGCCGCCTCAATTCTGGTACCATTGGCCAGAGTATATAAGCCTTTTTCCATGACGATATAGCTGAAAGATTCCTCTGCGTGATGGTTGTTTTTAAAACTCCACTCATGCAGGCGGATTTCAAAACCTGTCCGGTCAACATTGCGGATACGTATCTGAATCGGATCGGTTTCAGTTGCCGTGGCGGGCCCGGCAATAACGACCGGTTGACTGAATGTGTTTTCAAAGAGTACTTTGACCCACTCATGGGTTATTGTTATTTTTCCTACCTCAAAATTGGGCTCCCGGCCTGGTGTGTCACAGGTGATTATTTTCGTTGCGGCGGCTATACCCCCACGATCATCAATAACCTCCAGAGACACAGCATAGTTCGCTGGATCGGTGTAGGTATGTTTGACTGTGCGGCCGATTGCTGCTGTACCGTCACCAAAATTCCAGTTGTATTGAGTGATTGTTCCGTCCGGGTCTGCCGATTTTGAAGCGTCAAAGGTAACGGCAAGAGGTGCATTGCCCTGGGTCATGTCGGTTGTTATGGCAGCGGTTGGCTTCTGATTCGGCGCAACTGAACCTATAACAATAATGGGGGTGTCGATTTTGGCCGTCAGCCCTTTACTGTCCTCCACGGTAAGCTCGGTATGATATGTCCCTGAGGTTATGTAGGTATGGGATATGGTTGCGCCCGTTCCACGTGAACTGTCTCCGAAGGTCCAGTCATAGCGCACTATGGGCGGGTTGGGAGTTGTGGAGGAAGTACCGTTGAAGTTAACCTTCAACGGAGCGTTTCCCGCTGCTGTTGAAGATGAGAGTACTGCCGTTGGTGTCTCGGGGGCGGAGGCAGCCTGCCGGGCAGTGATGGTTGTCGTCGTCTGGTGGGTCGTTCCTTCCTGGCCCTCAACGGTTAAAGAGACCGTATATGTTCCCGGAACCAGATAGGTGTGGCTTGCAGCCGGGCCTGTGGAGGATGCGCCGTCACCGAACTCCCAGAAAGAGACAGAGACATTGCCCGAAGAGGACGCTCCGTCAAAGACGATTTTGAGTGGTACCTCACCTCCGGTGAATGTGGATTTGATAACCGCCTGCAGCGGTCCGGAAGATGGATCGGGAGGTGTGGTAGAGGCCGGACCTATGGTAAACGGAAACGGTAGCGATGGTCTGCTTTCACTGCCGTCAGAGTAATAGGCCGTAAGGGTGAAACTAAAAGTGCCCTCTGTCGTGAGGAGCTCGCAGGTTATAACCGACGCGTCAGGGTTATTCGATTCGCAGACCGGTTCACCTTCCTGGTAGAGTCTGTATCCCTGGAGCTGTCTGTCCGGATCAACTGCTGCGGCAAAGGTCAAATCTATATCGAGGCTGCGCATCTCCGCCTGGGGAGAAGGTTCGGCGGGTGTTGTTGAGGATGTATCCGGTGGGCTGTCTGCCGGGTCGTCTGAGGAGGATGTACCTGCTGGCTGGCCGACAGTTAACGGGAAAGACGAAGATTGTTCGCTCTCCGTGCCGTCGGAATAATATGCGGTAAGGGTGAAATCAAATGTTCCATCTTCAGTTAGAAAATCGCAGGTGAACCGGGATGCTGCAGGATCGCTGGTTTTGCAGACTTCCTGGTTGTTCTGGTAAAGTTTATAGCCCAGAAGTTGTCTGTCACCATCGTTTTGCGGCACGAAAGTGAAATCGACACTCAGACTGCGCATGGCAGCACTCATCGAAATTCCGGGAACGCACAGGAATATTAATAAAAACAGCAGCAGCTTGTTTTTCATTTTAAAAGAAGAATCTGTCTGTCAGTTTTTTAATGCCAGGGACCTGGCCAGGACGTCAGATTCCGTCTGTGCAATTGCCCATTCAAGCCATGTCCGCTGTTTGCTTGAGAAATCCTTTTCCCTGCTTTTTATAAAGGCTTCAAGGAATGCGGGATCATCAAAAGAGACGGAATAGTAACCCTTGGAAAAGGCGCCATGGCCAAGCAGAGAAACCTTCCCGTCCTTGTCCACACCTAAAATGAGGTCGTGGTTCTGAAACAGTACATGGGTATCGGTTGTTGTCACCGTTCCATATCTGGTCTTCTGAATATAGTCGTAGGTGAAAAAACCGAGGCCGAGAACAAGCAGCAGGGAGATGGCAGCCACAGCACGGGTAGCCCAGGTATTTGTCTGCGGGGTGAAAAAATCTTTTACACTCAGAGGGATCCTGCGGCCTGTTTCTCTTTCTATATCAGAGTGTCTGGCCAGGAAGGGTTCAATTACTTTCCCGGTATAATGTTCGAGATCTGTAATAGATTCCCCATCCGATGGATTGGCCATTGCCACTTCCAGGATATTATTATCCCTCAGGGCCAGCGGGATAACGCTGTACTGGCGGCAGAGGTGGCGGGGAAGAATTTTGCTCACTTCCTTTGAAAACTTCAGGGATACATCAGTAATCGGAATTTCCATCTGTTCGGCCAGGGTTTCCGCCAGTTGATCAGCGGTTATGGCTTTCATGCGCACCAGAATGTGGCCGAGTCTGCGGTTGCCCCCAACCTGCACACGCAGGGCGGTATCTATAATATCCTGGGATACAAGATTCTGCTGAATCAGCAGTTCTCCCAGGAGCGGTTTGCCGGACATAATCCATCCTCCATGAAAAGTTGTAGTTCAAACTATTATCTTCAGTATATGTGTAAAAAGTGTTCGGTTACAAGGTTTTTTACGGGAAAAGAGAAAAATTGGCTTGTCTTCTCTCTGTTTATTGAGAAGAAGTAATAAAAGGGTTGATTTTTTGGAGGAATAGGACAGGAAAGGGTTAAAAAATGAAGATAAAAAAATGCAGTTTGCAAAAGGCACAGCAGCTCATTTCAGAAAATATACAACAGTTGCAGGGAGAGACCATTGATATAAAAGATGGACTGCATCGGGTAACTTCCTCTGTTGTTGCTGCACTCCTGCCCCGGCCGTCTTTTGATGAATCAGTACGTGACGGGTATGTAATTCCCCTTCCGGGTGGTCCTGTGCAGGGGGATAGCAGCAGAACTTATAGAATTGTTGATGAAATTCCGGCAGGCAGGCCATCCTCAATTGTGCTGGAACCTGCCACTGCCTGCAGAATTATGACCGGGGGATGTGTTCCGGAGGGTGGAGTACGTGTTATCCCTCATGAAAACTGTGTCGAGAGAAATGGTGAGCTCACTGTCGCAGAGCATCTTCTGCAATCAGCAGGAACATTTATCCGAAAAGCGGGAAGTGAAACAGAAAAGGGTGATAAAATTGTGGCTGCAGGAGTGGTGTTGCAGCCGATGCATCTAGCCCGGCTATCTGCTTCCGGAGTGGGATCTGTCATGGTCAGTCGTACGCCGTCGGTCGCATATTTTTGTACCGGAAGCGAATTAAAGAGTTCTGTCGACGGACTTGCCAGGGGTGAAAAGGTTTCCTCCAATTCATTTCTTTTACAGGGCTTGCTGACCTTTTTTGGCTGTTGTTCCAGAGATCTTGGTATCGTTGATGACAATACACGGTCCCTTCATCACTTTTTTGCAGAAGTTAAGAAACAGAAATTTGATATGATAATAAGCACCGGCGGCATGTGACCCGGTAAATATGACCTGGTTCAGGAAACATTTCTCAAAGCAGGAGGGCGGGTAATTTTTTCCGCAATGGATATGCGACCCGGGAAGTCAATGCTGTTTGGCACACTGGATAATGTTTTGTTTTTTGGTCTGCCGGGTCCTCCTCATGCTGTTCAGACTCTTTTGCATCTGCTGGTTGGTCCTGCATTGCTGGCAATGCAGGGAGTGGAGGTACCATGGCCGCAAAAGGGACAGGCGTACCTGAGCCATACTGTTACCACTAAGCGGCAGGATGTCGTACGGTTCAAAGACGGAGTGATAACCCTGGAAGGAGGGGAGTGCAGGGTGCATCCAGCTCAAAAAGCGGAGTTTTCCAACTGTTTCATACTGTTTCCTGCCGGACAGAAACACTACCTTGAGGGTGAATTGATTGATATAATATTCATTGGCGGTTCTGGAATAAAATTGTGAAATATGGTATTAAAATGTCAAATTTTTGAAACATGAACCATAATTTAAGGAATTTTCCATGAAAACCCGATTATTTTGTCTCTGTTCTGCTGTTGCTCTGCTGTTCTGTTTTATCGGTGCAGAAATTGCTGCCGCTGCAGAGTGGTATGTCAAACCCACCACCGAGGTCTTACTCAGGCGCGGCCAGGGGTCCGATTATAAGATTGATGCGGTGATCAGTGACGGCACAAAGGTGGAACGACTTGAAGTGGATGGGGATTGGGCAAAGATTCAGCTGGCTAACGGCAAGGTGGGTTGGACCTTGAGACGTTATCTGAGTGATAAGAAACCTCTGAAGGATCAGGTTGCGGAACTGGAACAGGAGAAAAGGGAACTGGAAGAGAAGCTTGCTGAAACGAATAATAGACTTGTCCAGCTGACGGATGTGAACAGTGGCGCGGCACAGGACCTTAATGCCTGCCTGGTTGAGCGGGATGGAGTAAAGAGTGATTTTGAGCGGTTGCAGCAGGATACAACTGATGTTGTTCAGACCAAGGAACTTCTTGTTATCACCGAAAAACGGCTCAGTGAGATGTCTGAGCGGCTTGTCGGGCTGGAAGTTGAAAATACGGAAATGAAAAAGAACTCTTCCATGAGATGGTTTCTTACCGGTGGAGGTGTATTAGTTTTCGGTTTATTTCTTGGGCTTATTGTGGGTAAGAGGAGTAAGAGGCGGTACGGTTCCCTGATGTAGGGTACTCGCTTTTTATAGCCCTTTAAGCCGCTGATACCATCTGGCAAGAGTGGGTGGTTTAACACCGCAGAGGTAGCCGGTGACTATCAGCTGATTGACAACTGTTGTACGTATTGCCCCCATGTTCTGCCATCTGCGGGCGGATGTTACCGCCGCTTCATGGAGAATAAAAATTCTGCCATATTTTTTTAATTCCCGGATAAAGATATAGTCCTCCATTATCGGTACTTCTGCAAATCCTCCTGCCCGGTCATACATCTCCCTGGAGGTAAAAATCCCCTGGTCGCCATAGGGCATCTGCAGCAGGCGGGATCGCAGGGTGGCGGAGTGGGCTATCAGTGAGAGGAGTGGTCGTCCACTGTTAATTTTGAGAGCAAATGCACCTGCGCTGTAACCGGGCTTCCCCATCACCTTACGCATGAGTGGTGCAAACCCGCAGGGCAGTGTTGTGTCACCGTGAAGGAAGAGCAGCAGTTCTCCCGAAGATGCTTTAACCCCGCGGTTCATCTGTATACCCCTGCCTTTTGGCGAAGAGATGATCTCCGCCTCACAGGCTTTTGCAATGTCTCTGGTTGCATCACTGCTCCTGCCGTCAACCACAATTACCTCGACGTCCTCCTCGCTGCTCAGCTGTGATAATGTCTGCTCCAGATGATCCTCTTCGTTGAGGGTGGGGATTATTATTGAGAGTCTTTTTGTCATGGCAGGTTCATCTTTGCTGCAATATAAACATCTTCCGGCTGATCAATATCGTGAAGCAGCGGCAGCAGGGAACAACTGTATCCCGATTTTGCCAGTCGCTCTCCCGTTATTTTTGCAACAGCACTCGTCGACCAGGGCATCTGGCGGAACAGCAGTTTCCTTAATTGCGGTGCATCTTCTGATTTCATACCGATCAGATAGTAGCCGCCATCCTTTGATGGGCCGATAACTGTATCATTGTTTTCCAGAGATAAAAATCCATCTGTAATTATTTCTGCCGTTATCTCCGGAATGTCGCTTCCGATGAGAATGACTGACCGTGTTAATCCATCTGCAAAAATCCGGGTGAAGGCATCATCCATTCGATTGCCGATATCTCCTTTGGACTGAAGGTGGTAATTAAAAGAGCTGCCAAGCCAGGAGGTCATCTCTTCCCTGGTACCATCGGTATAAAAAACTGAAAAGGGCACGCTGTATCGTTCTGTCACTTTGAGGGTTTCCCCTGTGATTTTTTCTGTCATTGTCCGTTGCAGTTGTGCGGCCTTTTGGGCACCTAAAAGAGGTATAAGCCTGGTCTTGGTTTTCCCCGGTACGGGATATCTGCTGAAGATAATTATATGGGAGTTGGCAAACATAAAATATTGGGAAGTATCAGGTCAGTCTTTCATAAATGGAACAAAGAGTGCGCGGATAAAGTCTATATCCATATAGCGCTGCAGGGTCTTCCAGGTGCGTCTATCCCGCATGCCGCTGTATTCAGTCTGGTAGGCCGCCCAGGCCATGGCTGACCAGGAAATACCCCGAAGCAGGACGAAAGGAAATTTAAGACGCATTCTTTCCTCCAGGCTGTTTCGAAGATGGGCTGATCGGATACTGTTTTTATATTCAGTGAGAAAGTCAGCTGAGGTTGCCGGTGAAAAGCGGTATCCTGTTTTCCAGAGGGTGGTCAGGGGAGAGCAGAAGTGGCAGAGATCGGTGGATGGATCTCCCCAGCGGGCCATCTCCCAATCTATCAGATGGGTTGTTTTTTGCTTTGGGTTGACGATAAAGTTGGTGGAGTTAACCTCGGTGTTGACGATACAGAAGAATGGATCGTCAATGTAGTAGCACTCTCTGTCCTTATAGCCCTGCGCCCAGTCTATCACCTCCATGAGAAAGCTGCGGATTTCCCTGTCAGCAAGCTCAGATTGAAAATAATCCGAGAGGAGTTTCGTGCATTCTGTAAAAATCAGACTTAACGGCTGACTTTCTCTTATCAGGTGGTTTTGACTCTCTCTTACCGGAAGCTGGTGGAGAATACTGAATAGTCTCGCACTGAATCTGAGATCTTTTTCGTAGTCAAGATGTCGGCCGGGCAGGTATTCCATGATGGAGATACCTCTGTCAATAAGAGTGCGGCTGTCATCGACATAGCAGGGGATCGGGGTGACACCGGATTTCTGCAGGAGGCGCAGGGTGTCATATTCATACAGAATCTGATCAGCACGATTGATCTGGGTGCCCATATTGACCCGGAAAACCAGTGATTTGCTGTCACTTTTGAGAAGATAATTCAGGTTATATT
>JAFDME010000009.1 GCA_019306075.1 Deltaproteobacteria bacterium
GCAGAAAAACTATAATCCGGATACAGACAGCTACGCAACAGACTGGGCTGAGATCAGTGTTGGCTGCGAGGCCTGTCATGGAGCCGGGTCACTCCATATTGACTGGGGAAAACTGCCGGAAGCTGCAAGGGAGGAGGATGCCGACGGACTGCTGGTCCGAACCAGGGGAATCAGCAACCGCCGGCAGGTGGAGCTCTGTGCTCCATGTCATTCAAGACGATCAATCCTGGGTGACTACACCCACCTGCAGCAGGATCTGCTTGATACAGAAACCCCCAGACTCCTTGAGGAGGGACTCTATTACCCGGATGGTCAGATCCTTGATGAAGTGTATGTATACGGCTCTTTCGTCCAGTCAAAAATGTACGCAAACGATGTGCGCTGCTCCGACTGTCACAATGTCCATACTATAAAACCGCACCACGAGGGAAATGGTCTCTGCCTGCAATGCCACCAGGCCTCTCTTTATGATACCAGAGCACATCATTTTCATAAAAAACCGGGAGAAAAGGGAGATCCCATCCTCGACGCTGATGGTAAAACTCTTTTTCAGGTGGGCAGCGGTGCCGAGTGTGTCAAGTGCCATATGCCGGCCAGGATATATATGGGTAATGATTACCGTCCGGATCACTCCATTCGCATACCACGGCCCGATCTTAGTGTTGCCCTGGGTACACCAAACAGCTGCAACCATTGCCATGCTGACAAGAGCAGTGATTGGTCGGCTGAGTACACCCGGAAATGGTACGGCAGCAAGCAGAAGTTCCACTACGGAACCACCTTCAGCGCTGCCCGCGCCGGAGAAACCGGGGCCGAAGAAAACCTGCTGCAGATCACATCAGATAACCTGGCACCGCTCCTTGTCCGGGCTACCGCCCTCTCCCTGCTCGGCAGATATCAGGGCGACAATGTGAATAACATTTTCCAGCAGGCATTAAACAGTGATGAGGCCATCATGAGGAGAACAGCACTCATGTATCTTCCCGGCGGTATCCCTCCAAAACAGCGGATGCGAATAACCGGGCCACTGCTTGATGACCCGGTCAAAGGTGTCCGCATTGAGGCGGCCCGGGCGCTCACAGTCATTCCTTCCGGTCAGCTTGAGAAGCGCTGGCGCAAACCCTTTGAGACAGCACTTAAAGAGTTTGAGGAGATCGCACTTTACTCCGCTGATTTCGCCCCCTCCAGACTCAACCTTGGAGCCCTCTACAGCTACAGGGGAGAGACGGATAAGGCTGCGGCACAGTTCAGGAAAGCCGTGGATATTGATCGTGATTTCTACACAGCGCTGACAAACCTGGCTGTACTGTATAGCAGGCAGGGAAAAAACGATCTGGCAGAAGAGCTGCTGCGTAAAGCCCTTGCCGTTAATTTCGACCTGCCGGATGTCCACTATTCGCTCGGTCTCCTGCTGTCGGAGCAGAAGAAGTATGAAGAAGCGGTGACCCATCTGCAGCAGGCGGCAGATGGTATGAGAAACAATGCACGGGTATACTATAACCTCGGCCAGCTTCTTCTCTTTTTGCACAGAGACGAAGCTGCGGCAGCGGCCCTGCAGCGAACCGTTGCAATCGAACCTGAAAATATCAATTACCTGCTTGCTATGGCAAAATTCTACCTTACACAGGGCCAGTTCAGTAAAGCAAAAAGCATTGCAAAACAGATCATTACGATTGACTCGGGAAACCCGCTGGGCCGCCAGCTGCTCGATTATATTGAGAATAAGGGGCAGTGACCTGCAGTGAGTACCATGAGAACTTTTTACAACACCAGTAAAAACAATGGCAACATCAACTTGCCTCATTCAAGGGGATGCATTAGTCTCTGTGGTAACCCCTTACCAGGAGAATACCCATGAAAAAAATTGCACTCTTGCTTCTCGCCCTTTCCTTTCTGACCGCACCACCTATCTTTGCTGCTTCAGTATCGACCATTAACAAGGATGAGTTAAAATCACGTCTCGGTTCAGGCAACACGGTCATCATCGATGTTCGTATCGGCAGGGACTGGGATTCCAGTGAAAATAAAATAGAGGGCAGTGTACGAATGGATGGATTTGATCCTTCTCTGCTTGAAAAATACCCGAAAGATACAGCCCTCGTGTTCTACTGCGCCTGACCTGATGAATACACCAGTGCCAGGATGGCACAAAAGGCAATCAAGGCAGGATACACCCGGGTGCAGGTACTTAAGGGCGGCTGGAGAGAGTGGTATAAATCTGGTTACCCCGTTGAAAAAAAATAAGCCTCCAAACCTGGATGTGCCGCAAACAGTCCCCGGCTACCTCCAGGTTTTTCAGAGCGGCAGCTACCCGGCGGTATTGCAGTTTTTTGCCTCAAGCATCCGACTGAAATCTGTAACAGGAACAGGCTTGCTGAAATAATATCCCTGATAAACAAAGCAGCCCCGTGTGCTGAGATAGAGCAGCTCCTGCTCGGTTTCCACCCCCTCTGCAATAATCTCCAACCCCAGGTTTTGTGCCATCATGATGATGGTATCAACCAGTACGATATCATTGCCGGCATCCCTAATATCGCTGACAAAGGAACGGTCAATTTTCAACGTGTTCAGAGGTAAACTCTTTAAATAACTGAGAGATGAGTAACCAGTCCCGAAATCATCCACAGAAAATTTGACACCCAGCTGCTGCAGTGTCGTAATCTTTTCCACTATATCTTTTCCGGTGGAAATAAAACTGCTCTCTGTAAGTTCAATCCCAAGATGATCCGGCCTTGCACCGGTTTCATCAAGAATACTCATTACTGTCTCGACAAAATCAGATGAGACAAACTCCTTGCTGCTGATATTTACAGAAATAATGTGGGATTCTCCAAGTTGTCCGGCATCTGCCCAGATCTTTATATGGCGACAGGCTGACCGCAGTACCCAGCGGCCGATATCCCACATTATCCCGGTCTCCTCCGCTACGGGAAGAAAATCGTCAGGAGGAATCAGCCCCCTCTCCGGATGGTGCCAGCGCAGCAGTGCTTCTGCCCCTGTTATTCTCCCCGCTATATCAACCTGCGGCTGATAATAAACTGCAAACTCGTCATTATCCAATGCCTTCCGGATCTCAATATAAAGGCGAAGCTGTTCATCAGCTGCCTGCTGCATACTGGGCAGAAAAAATCGAATCTCATTACGACCGGCAGCCTTGGCCCTGTACATCGCTGTATCAGCCTGTTTGAGAATATCATCACTGCTTATTCCCGGTTTTGGGAAAAGTGATACCCCTATACTTGGAGTGACGCACATCTCCTGGCCTTCTATTTTACAGGGGCAGGAGATACAGTAACTGATCTCCTCAGCGATTTCCCTGGCCTTATCGGCAGCACGCTCCAGGTCTTCGTCCAATTCAGTGAGGATGATAATAAACTCATCCCCACCCATTCGGGCTGCACTGTCCTCCTGCCTGATACTGCCGGTTATCCGATCTGAAACCAGCTTCAGCAGTTCATCACCCACCCAATGTCCCAGGGAGTCGTTGACCGTTTTGAAATTATCCAGATCGATAAATAATAATGCCCCGTAATGATCATACCTGCGGGCACGTGACATTTCATTCCTGAGATGATCCAGGAGCAGGCGACGGTTTGGCAATCCGGTTAGAGAATCATACGTAGTGTGGTATTGTATCTGTTGTTCCGACAACTTTTTCTCAGTCAAATCTTCAACGATACCGACACCGCCAATAATGACTTGATCAGATGATCTGATGGCTTTGAGAAAAACCCGGACAAATGAAGTCTTGTTGCTGGTGACAGAACTGTAATCGCCTTCAAAGTAACCATCACCAGTAGTCAATGAATCATTAACTGCACCCAGCATTCCCCGCTCTTTCAGGGTTGCAGGCATATGCAGGCCAATAAGTTTCTCCATGGAAGAACCGATGATCTTCACAAAGGCATCATTACAATCGACAATAGCACCCTCATTATCAAACTGGAATATGCCGAGGGGAGCATTGCTGATTATGTGCCGATAACGTTCCTCATTAACTTTGATAACTTTTTCCCGCTCAATACTCTGCAGACGCAATTGAATATTTTCACGGATATTGGCGTTAATTTTAAATGCCCCGCTGAGAGTAACCACCCAGAAAAGCAGGATCAGCACACCGAGGAACATCGTGTTGCCGCTGCCCAGTGTCACCATCTTGAACACCAGTGGTATCAGCATCAGTGACAAAAACCCTGACACAGCGGGCAGGCTGGAACAGAGCGACGATACAGCACCTCCGGCCATACCTACAAGAATGAGAAAAAGGACCATCTGGTGGGATTGGCCGTCAGGAAACAGAAAAAAGGAGACTGATCCCCACAGCACGGCAACAGCATATGTACCGATCAGAAAACGATCATGCCAGCGCTTCATACTCTCGTACCCGGGCTCCGCCTTCTCCTGTCCAAAACGAAACAAAAGACAGATTCGGACCACAGATATGGTTAAAAAGAGGGCAAACCAGACAATGAGAGCCGTTGTGTTGACATAACTCCACTGCGACCAGCACAGAGCGGCACCGATCACTACTGATACCACAATGGGTACCATTGAGTTGACATACAGCAGGCGAACCTGCTCCACAAAAATTTTTTTTGATGTTTTTTTCAAAGTTATCTCACTGCTCCCTGCCGGTTTCCATTCTTCCCTCTCTGTCAAAACTTTACGATCACTTATAAAAATCAATCAGCCCTTAGAATATGAAAAATTAGCATGAAATACAAATATTTTATACACATAGAGAAAGAATCAGTTAGGAAAATGATTATAAAACAGGATAAATCGGGTACAAAAAAGCCGGAATCATCTGCTTCAGATAATTCCGGCATACTCCTAACCCGACAAGTCGGAAGATTTTTTAGTTACGCTGGATAAGTGCCTTAGTGCTGACATTGATCAGGTGGGTGTAACAGCCCATCAGATTTCTTGTTTTTTATGACAGCTTTTATGTAGTAAGGCACTAAATGGCAGGGACCATTTCGAAAAAAATCCTGTAAAGGCTACTATATTTTTCTCAAAAACGGCTTCATTTTGGCCAGGCTTTTATCTCCGATACCTTTCACATTTGTCAAATCATTCACACTTTTGAATTTGCCGTTAGCCTTGCGGTATTGGAGGATGGAGTCTGCAGTTTTCGGCCCGATCCCCGGAATCTGCGTCAGGGTCTCTTTATCAGCCTTGTTGATATCAATATTTCTGGCTACTGCCTTTTTCTTAGCCTTGGTTGTGCTCTTCGTAGTCTCCGCCTTTTTTGCTGTCATTTTTTCACTGCTCGTTTTTGCATAAACATCACCGGGAAGAGTTGAAAAACCCAGAACAAAAACAAATAGAACAGCCATAAAAACAGTCACAATTTTCATACCAATCTCCTTCTGATTTATGCATTTTCATGCGATTGCCTGATAACGGCACATCCCCGCCATCCTGATAAACTACATCAGCAACCTTACAATTTTACAACAACCAGGATCTTCCATCTGTTGCCATCCTGTCAATGCACAACTCCACTCTTTTTCATATCCGCAATCAGTAGACCGACAATACGTTCAAAATCCGTTCTCAGAAGTTTCGGGTTAATTGCCTCGGACTGCGCGCTCCAGACAAGGCTGGCGGTGGCAACATCGTAAAGATTGCTCTCCAGCCTGACAACTGTGCGCGTAATATGTGATGGGGGAGTATATACTGAACTGTACGTATTACCATAGTAGCCATACATGCCGCCGTAAAATCCTCCAGGGACAAAATGCAGTGACCCGTGATAGTTATTTGTTTTCGATTTACTATCCACCATATGAGTAATAAGAACCGAGGAGGCTCCGGTCTTTTTAATCGCCTCCCTGATAATTTTCTCATCCGGCTCGGGAACGGTTCCAATCACCTTATGGCTTGCCATTGCCCGCACATTATCAGCGGAAAAAAGATCGACGAAGACATTCTCCCATAGTTTCAGGTTCACCTCATCCCGGCCCATCCCCAGTACCAGAATATTATCAGCACTATATCCCTTAAGGGAAGGATCAGCCCAGGAAGAGGTAACTTTCTCCTTTGGTCCACAAGCTGCAACCAGCAAAGACAAAGCTATGCCCATGGCAACGAAAATAACGTTCTTCATAAAATTTTCCTGAAGTTACAGAGAAAGAGTCAGTCGGTCTGCAGATGCCAGTATGCTTCTGCCGATACCGGGCCAAACTCCTCCGCACCTGGCGATTGCCAGTAAAGTTTAAGAGCGGACGTGCCCTTTCGCTGAAAATAGATGATATTCAGAGGGTACCATCCAGCCTCTCCCGCCTGAAAAGAGCCCACGGGAGTCAGCTTGTCCTTATGGACAAGAGGGTCTTCAAAGATCATGCGGTCATCGATAAACATGCGGATCCCGTCATTGGCCAGAGCCCGCCAGAGGTAAATACCGGCCTTTTCCAGATGGACAAAACCGTCCATCACCATGGCCACTCCCTGACTGCGGCCACTGTCAAAAACCACACCGTTCTTATCTGACTGATGGTTGAGTATCATAACCGGTTTACCCTGATACCCCGCCCGAAGAGCGGCTGCACCGGTGGGAATCTGATTTATATTTCTGTATTTTTTCTCTATGTAAACCACGCTCAGACCAGGCTGCAGATCGGCAGGAGTGGTGCGGACCACCCGATCCCCTGTCCCGCCCAGTACAGGCCCGGCACAACCCACCCAGAGAATAAGAAAAAATAGCGATGCTCTTAAAATCCTGCGGTTCCAGATCATCTGCATTTTTTACATAATCGGCTTCATGGAACTCATGTAAGAGCGCAGCTCCTCCCCGATCATCTCCACAGCAGTGTAGCGAATTGAGTCATTGGCCTGAATAAGACTGATATTGTCGACACCATTATCCTTGAGGTCAAGCCCTCTGCCGATCAGATCCGTGTCAACAGTTTTCATAAAATCCTGCAGAAGCGGTATGGCAACATTAGCAAAAAGATAGGTGCCATACTCCGCGGTATCTGAAATAACAACGTTCATCTCATACAGTTTTTTTCTGGCAACGAGATTGGCAATCAGCGGCACCTCATGGAGAGACTCATAATAGGCAGACTCTTCTTTAATACCAGAGGAGACCATAGTATCAAAGGCCATCTCAACTCCAGCCTTGACCATGGCCACCATGAGAATACCGTTGTCATAATAGTGCTGTTCAGCTATTGCATCACCGGTCAGGGATGCCTTCTCAAAAGAAGTCTCTCCGGTCTCCTTCCGCCACCTGAGAAGATTGGCATCATCATCTGCCCAATCCTCCATCATGGTTTTGGAAAAAAATCCTGACATGATATCATCCATATGCTTATTAAAAAGGGGCTGAAGAATGACTTTCAGTTTATCAGAGAGGGCAGCAGCATTAACCTTTGCAGGATTTGACAGTCTGTCCATCATTGCCGTGATACCGCCATGTTTCAGAGATTCGGTGATAACCTCCCAGCCATTCTGCACCAGTTTCGCCGCGTAACCGGAGTCGATGCCTTTTTCAACCATTTTGTCATAGCAGAGCAGAGAGCCGACCTGCAGCATACCGCAGAGAATGGTTTGCTCCCCCATAAGGTCGGATTTGACCTCCGCCACAAAGGAGGACTCCAGGACACCGGCCTTATCCCCCCCGGTACCACAGCAGTATGCCTTTGCAATCTCCCAGCCGACCCCGTGAGGATCATTTTCACCATGTACGGCAATAAGAGTCGGTACACCAAAGCCGCGTTTATACTCCTCTCTCACTTCAGTTCCGGGTGATTTGGGGGCGACCATTACAACAGTGAGATCATCACGGATCTGCATACCCTCCTCAACAATGTTAAAACCATGGGAATAGGAGAGACAGGCTCCCTGCTTCATCAGAGGCATGACAGCAGAGACAACACTGGTATGCTGCTTGTCGGGAGTAAGGTTAATCACCAGGTCCGCCCCTGGAATCATCTCATCATAGGTTCCAACAGTGAAATCATTTTCGGTGCAGTTTTTCCACGACTGCCGCTGCTCCGAAATGGCCGATTCCCTCAGGGCATATGAGATATCCAGACCACTGTCCCGAAGGTTAAGACCCTGATTTAACCCCTGGGCACCGCAGCCCACAATAACGATTTTTTTCCCCCTCAAAACCTCCACTCCGTCAAATTCTGAGGAATCCATAAATCGACACTTTGAAAGTTCTTCAATCTGCCGGCGCAACGACAGAGTATTAAAATAATTGCTGCTCATTTTTTCTCCTTATTTTTTTTCCAACACCATCTGTTCCATGAAAGGAAAGAGAATCGGATGATATTTAGTAATTGGATATATTGGGAAACTCTTATTGCGTCAAGTCATTTGTTCATGATAGTGTATCTTGTTCAGTAGCGAGCCCTCTCCAAGACTTCGCTCCACTTAAACCCCGAGAAACCCATGACAACAATTCTCATAACCAATGATGATGGTATTCACAGCCCGGGAATTGAAGCTCTCAGAGAAGCAGTGTCTGATCTTGGCACGGACTATCTGACCCGACAAGTCGGAAACTTTTTAGTTTCACTGGATAAGTGCCATGGAAATATATTCAACCACATAATCTTAAGCAATCTTCACTGATTTCTCAGAGTCGGAGTTTATGCCCTGGTATTTAAGAGTGCTTACCTGTTTTTTATGACAGAAATTCTGGAGTAAGGCACTAAAGGAAAAATGGCTGCTTGAAGAGCACAGGGATGAAGCAAAACCATGAACAGTGCAGCACGACATAAAAAAACCATCCTGGCGGTTAACCTGGGGCTTGTTGCCAATACGTTTCTTGCCGTAATAAAGACAAGTATCGGCATCACGGGTAACAGTCCGGCCCTTCTGGCGGACGGTATCAACTCAACTTCAGATGTAGCCTATGGGATCGTGGTCCGTATTTTCATGCGCCTTTCCGGCAAACCGGCCGACGAGGAGCACCCCTACGGTCATGACCGCCTTGAATCCATCGCTGCAGTGGTGGTGGGTGCCTTTGTTATTACCACCGCAATATCAATTTTCTGGGCATCAATCAATAAAGTTTATGAGCTGTCAATCCGAACCGCTCATGCTCCGGGTGCGACACAACTGGCACTCTGGATTGCCCTGCTTACGGTCCTGCTTAAAATCTGGCTCAGCGTCTGGACATCCGGAATAGGCAGACAGACCTCGAGTAATGTTGTCCATGCCCTGGCAGCAGACCACCGCAATGATATCTTTTCCGCCATAGCTGCCAGCATCGGTATTATATTCAGCCGTATGGGGTTTCTCTGGGTTGACCCCCTGGCCGGAGGTCTGGTATCACTGATTATTCTTCATACCGGAGTCGATATTATCCGTGAATCCGCCGCAGACCTGATGAACACCCTTCCCGGCCGGGAACTGTGCGAAACCATCTATGAGAAACTGGAAAAAATTGACGCTCCCCTTACTATTGAGGATATTCACGGCCACCGCTTCGGGCAGTATATGGTAATTAACATAACAATCGGCATTTCCTCTGAACTGACAGTTGCAGAAGGTGATGCCATCGCCACCCGGGTGGAAAAAATTTTATTGACGGAAATCGATTATCTGCGAAGGGTTTTTGTTCACTACCACCCAATGGAAACCACGTCCAGGCCCCCGACAACATCACCTTCATGACAGCACAGGATATCGCCGGGAAAACATTGTATCGCTTTCAACCCATGAGACATCCTGCCTATTTTCCGGTAACTTTTTTTGGGCGCTGAATCTCCAGTTTCCGCATACGACCGCGCAAAGTACTGGGATTGAGTCCAAGAATAATGGCCGCTCCCGATTTTCCCTCAATAACCCAGTCAGCCTGCTTCAAAATTTTCAAAATATGGTCTGACTCCACCTGCTGCAGAGTTCTTTTATCTCTGGACGCTGGCTTTTTCCGCGATTTCAGTCGCCTGTTCTCCTCCAGCGCCTGTTCCAACTTCTGCTCAATTCCTGTAACGATGGAACGGTCAAATTCCATACATGCAAGATACTCTCTGTTATTAATTGTGAATGTTCGTGCCACTCCGGAACCGACCACATCACCGGAACCTGCCGCCAGGAGATCCTCAGTCGTTTTCTTCAGACCGGCGGCAGCACTCTCCGAAGCATCGTCTCCACCAGCCTCTCTGAAATTTTTCAGTTCCTCACTGTTGTAGCCGTAGACCTTTTCAACATTTTTATTCCAACGGATACAATAGCCATCTTCGTCATTAAGCCAAAATTGTCCGGGAAAGATATCGAGAAGAGTGTCTGTCAATGCCCGTTCGCTTTTCAGCTGATGCTCTTTTTCCCGTAGTGCACTGAGATCCTCAATGGCACCGTCGAAAAACAGAACCTGCCCATGCTCATCCCGTGCCGTTTTGGCTGTGACCGCACCCCAGAAAGGCTGTCCATCCATTTTCCTGAATTTAAAAACTTTTCTTCTGACTTCTCCCCGGGACAGCAGTTCATCGGTCAAACGTTTTCTGTCACTGGAATTCCAGTATATTTCATCAATGGACAATTCAAGAAAACTCTTATAATCACTGTAGCCAAACATCTTTACAAGGGTCGGATTTGCCAGAACAAAGTCACCGGTAAAATAAGGTGTACTTCGAAAGATACCGATGGGCAAAGTGAGAAAAATAAATTTTCTCAGCTCATTTGACACTTTTTTGGAAAGAGCCGCCTGGTCTTCCCCGTTAGACTGCTGCTGCCCCTTTGATTCCTGTGTGTGATTATCCATAGCCCCTTTCTTTCAATGGATGTTTACAACAGATTACTCCCCGATCCAGCAAACTCTGAATGTCCCTTTTTTGCAAACCTGTCAGGCCTGAAAATTCTAACCCGCCATTTTGCCTATAAAGGGGCTGAACCCATTGAAGCTACTGTCAAGAAAGATGGTGTCGTAAAAACTCTTCATCTGCTTCGTTGCTGTAAATTTCCTATTATTTCGACGTACCCTGGTACGCCGGAATAATAGGAAATTTACGCGCCTTGCATAATATCCTGCTGCATCTGTTCAATAACCTTTATCGGATCTTTTGCCTTTGTTATCGGCCGTCCCACAACCAGATGGCTGGCACCATTCTTCACCGCCATTCCTGCCGTAACAATTCGTTTCTGATCGTCCCCGGAGCCGGACTCTGCTGCGAGCCTTATGCCGGGAGTAACGATCAGGAGCCTGCCTCCCAGCTCATTTCTCATCCTTGCAGCTTCCAGTCCGGAGGAGACCACCCCGTCACAGCCGAGTTCCATCGCTCTTTTAGCCCTGAAAAAAACCAGCTCCTCAACCGACCCGGTCATCCCCATCTCCCGCATATCCTCTTCACCAAAACTGGTGAGAACTGTTACCGCAAGGAGTTTCATATCACCACGGGCTCCAACCGCTGCCCGTATTATCGGATCATTCCCATGAATGGTGGCGAGGGTAACGCCCCTGTTGTTCAGCTGTTCCACCGCCAGCTTGACGGTCTCGGGGATATCAAAAAATTTAAGGTCGAGCATCACTTTATGCCCGCGACTCACAATCCAATCGACGGTTTCAAACCAGCTTGCCATAAAAAGCTGCAGACCCACCTTATAAAAGCCTGCATGTGATTCACATTTTTTTACAATTTCTTTTGCCTGTTCGGCCCGCTCTACATCGAGGGCTATAATAATTTTTTCATTCAGAGGAATGGTGCCGCTGCTGCTCATCTGATATCTCCGAACTGTCTATGATTTACGTTTTTTGTTAATTACCAGTCAAACTCAGCTACAAGCAGGCAGCGAGTGTTGCAGCAGGATAGTGGCAAACAATCCCGCTGCAACACCGCGGTTCAGGAAAGCTGACATCGTAAAAATATCCACTTCATTCAAATAGAGGAAATCTTACCTGTTATTCCCCTCTTCTGCAAGTCTGGCAATAATCAGGTCACATTGTTTTGTGATCGAATCGGAATCATAGAGCCGGGGAACCATCTGCAGAATTGCCATAGCCTTGATTTCACTTCCATGCAGGTCAACCTTGTCCGCAGTTTCGGGCAGAAGATGTTCTCCGGAGCGAATAATTTCCGCCCAGAAATCCTCGCCTCTTCTTTTGCTCAGACATCCCTTCTCTACTTTTCCCAGCCACTTTTCAACCGGGTCAGGTTTTCCGAAACCGGCTGCCGCTTCCGGCTCTGTGAATCCGGCAATTTTTGTTTTCGATTGCAGCGTCAGTTTCGAGATTTTTCCCTTACCTTCGAGAACAGCAGCAGTTTTTCTCCGCATCTGTTTTACTGTCGGCAAACGGTCTCCCGCTTTCCCCGTTATTTCCAACACCATCTCCGAGTCTTCCCGGGAGGATGCTTTATCGACCATCCCATCGCTTTCTACGGGAGCAAAAGAGGTTTCAGCCTTTTCTGCCAACTGCCCGGGCAGAGGATCATGAATAACGTTGAGAAAAACGGCAACCGACGCAGCTACGGCCAGGGCGGATCCGGCAAGCGCAAGATTCTTTCGCCGACTCAAAGAGATCAGCACTCCCTCTTTTTCAGGACGTTTCTCCCCACTCTTTAGAAAATACCATTGCTCATAACATCGGGAGCAGGCTGACAGATGAGCCCAGCCTCTCTCTTTTTCCAGAGCAGAGCAGTTACCCTGCACCAGTGATGCCATCTCTTCAGCGGTCAGGCAGTCTCCGCAGTCACCCTTTTTCTCAAGTGTCAGCGCAATAAGAGCTGCCGCCCTGCGTTCCCGTTTTTTCCTGATAAATTTCAATTTAGTACCTTACTCCGTAAAAGCTGTAATAAAAAACAGGTAAGCGAAGACTCCGAGGAAATGAGGGAAGTATTCAGCCGTAAAAATAGGTCGACTTCCAAGGTACTTACTTGCAGCTTGTCTGCGTTAGTACCTTACTCCGATCTCTTCATCGCTGTGAACGGATAATCCTGCCTATATCCTACTTATACAGACGGACAGATGGTGATAGAGTGATCAATCACGAAGAAAAAGCAGCAGTTCCCGGTCGATTCCGATCCGTTCGAACTCCTCCCTTGTCCGCCTCATGACTCGACGCATCCTGCCATGTGCCTGAAATCGCGTCTGACCAAGCAGACGACCTGCTGCCGCCACGGTCATATCCTCCTGAAAACAGAGCTTCAACAGCATTCTGTCCAGGGGCTGCATCTCAATTTGCAGCAGCTCAAGTTTTTGCACCCCATCCGCAGAAACCTCCCGTCCTTTTTCCCCCAGAACTATCTCCATGATATACTTCAGCATCCGCCTCTGTTGATCCTCTTCAACCGACTCACCCCGGGGAGGAAATCCCGAAGCCGTTTTTCCCTGATGCATCTCTTCATAACCCACCTCATAGCCTCTCTCCCTGCCGCAATCCGGTATCCGCCCCAGGAGAGAATATGCCGCATCTTCAATCTCCTTCTTTTCCGCATTCCCCTGACGCTGAAAGACAACCTCCACCGCCTCCCCCACCTTCAACCTCTCAAGACAGAGCGCGGAAAACAGTTTTGCCCATATGCCACCCAGGGTTTTTACCCAGAGCGGCGGCCTGACACGGCCGAACCTGCTTCTGGCAAAATCCTCGAGGAGTCTCGCCGTAAGAGTTCTGACAAATGCAGAGAAGGAAGCTTTACCGCTATAAACACGTAACCGACGCCAGTTATCAGCCTCGAGACCATTCATAACGGCAAGGGCTGCCTCTTCTGCCAGGCTGTTATCACCAAATCGACGGACTGCCGCGTTATTTATGTTTCCCCACTGCTCCACCGCTTTTTTCTTCCAGTCAGTCATGATAGCGTCGTAAAAAGTTCAACCCGACAAGTCAGAAAAGTTTTTAGTATCACTGGATAAGTGCCTTTCGCTGGACATTAACCAATTGAGTTTAATAGCACTTTAGGTTTTCTCGTTTTTAAGGACAGTTTTTATGGAGTAAGGCACTAACCTCCTCCGCCGCAGATAATTCTCCCAACGCAGACAAGCTGCAAGTAAGTGCCATGGAAGCATATTTAACAATATGATTTCATAACAAATTACTCAGTTTCTTGTTTTGTATGACAGGCTTTCTGGAGTAAGGCACTAATATCAATATACCACAAAAAACAATCCTGCCGACGACACACTTTCAGCCACTGTCCGTCATCAAAGGCAGAAGCGTGGACGTTTGGTGCTATCCTGCTGTGACTTGATGGTTCCACAACGCTTATGAATATTGAAATTGAGGTTCAATGGTAATCAGAAAATAAAATGAAAGGAGACACTATGCAAGGAGCAAAAATCAGAAAATATTCGACAGTTATTCTCACCACCCTGCTGTTTATAAATGGCTGCAGCAGCCCACCACTCACCACCGATAAGAAAGAGAAAAATGTTCAGTCCGATTCGGCTGTGGCTGTAGAAAAGAATCAGCCATTTAAAGGCAGACATGATTTCTCAGCAGAAACCATACAACTGCAGGAAAATCGATTTTCTTCAAATTCCACAACGGCAATGGTAAAAATGGCAGCCCCTGCCAGTGCAGGATACAGTAATGACCGGTTTATAGGACCGTTCTATCCCCGGCCTCAATTAAACCGGGAATCCTACAGTTATAACGGGGAAAATGGTTTTTCAGTGACCCGCAATGATCCTCTTTCAACTTTTTCAATCGATGTTGATACCGCATCCTACAGCAATATTCGCCGCTTTATTCAAACTGGTCAACTTCCCCCCGTTGGTGCTGTGAGAATTGAAGAGATGATCAACTATTTTTCCTATGACTACCCTGAACCACAGTCAGGACCGTTTTCCATTTCAACCGAACTGGGTCCCTGTCCATGGAATCAGGAAAACAGGCTTGTGCGGATTGGTATCAAGGCAAAAGAGCTGGACGAAGCACACCTGCCGCCATCCAATCTGGTTTTTCTCATAGACATATCCGGCTCAATGAACCATGCAAACAAGTTACCACTGCTGAAAAAATCCATGCAGATGCTGATAGAAACGATGACTGGAAAAGACAGGATATCCATCGTGGTCTATGCAGGATCTGACCGGATTGTACTGAGGCCAACCTCTGGTGACAAAAAAGATCTGATCAAAAAAGCCATCCGGATGCTTGCCTCCGGTGGGTCCACCCATGGATCAGGAGGGATACAAACGGCCTATGATCTTGCCCGGCAAAGTTTTATGCCCGGTGGCAACAATAGAATTATCCTCGCCTCCGACGGAGATTTTAATGTCGGCATTACCAGCAGGGGGGAACTGGAACGATTTATTGCTGAAAAAAAAGAATCTGGTATCTATCTCACCGTCCTCGGCTTCGGCACTGGTAATCTGCATGATGACACCATGGAAGTGCTCGCCGATAGAGGTAATGGTAATTATGCCTATATCGATTCCCTGCTTGAAGCCAAAAAGGTGCTGGTAAAAGAACGAGCAAGTACACTCTTTACCCTGGCGGATGATGTCAAACTGCAGATTGAATTCAATCCGGCCAGAGTTGGCAGTTACAGGCTTCTCGGCTACGAAAATCGAGCCCTTGCAGACGAAGATTTTAACAATGACAAAAAAGACAGCGGTGAAATCGGTGTCGGCCATACTGTCACCGCGCTCTACGAGATCGTCCCCGCAGGATTACAATCAATTCCCCGAATTGATCCGCTTAAATACCAGAAAGTTACAAAAAAGGAACACCACCCTGATGAAATTTTGACCGTCAAGCTCCGTTATAAACCACGGGGCAGCAAAGATTCTCTCCTGCTCAGTCACTCCCTTGCAGACAACCACGGCCCGCAGAAAACAACAAGTACAGATTTTCGCTTTGCCACTGCTGTCGCCGGCTATGGCCTCCTGCTCAAACACTCTGAACATGGCGGCAAGATGAGTTATTCCGACCTGATAACCCTTGCCGGAAGCGCAAGGGGAAAGGATAATAATGGATATCGTGCTGAATTTGTCCAGCTTCTGGAGTTGAGTGAAATCATCAGTCGCTGACACAGATAGGGGTGAGTTGCCATTTCTTTTAACCTCACCTTTACAATTGCTCCTCAGACCACTATCTTTGGCGTATGTGTTCTTTTTCAAGTGTATGTTACCTGCGACCTTCTGGTAAACAAGAGAAAGGTAAGATGCTTTTTCTGTTATTTACCAGTCTCTTTTCAGGGGCAAAGCGCTGCAATATCTTTCAGACTCAACTCTGGTTACGAAAGGAGAGCGAAAATGACGGTCAAAATTTTCATCAAGCGGAAAGTTTCAGCAAATAACATTCTGGAACTGACAGTGTTATTGAAACAGCTTCGCAGCCTCACTCTAAGCCAGTCCGGCTATATCTATGGAGAAACTCTGCGCAGAGTCGATGCGAAAGATGAGTGCATGGTGATCAGTACCTGGAGATCTCTCAAGGACTGGAATGAGTGGCTGCACAACGAACAGAGAATAAAAATCCAGAATGAGATAGATGCACTGCTGGGCGAAAAAACAGACTACTCTGTTTACGAAGTATAATTTTTACGCAGAGACACTTTTGATAAACTCGTAAAAAGTTCATTCGAAGTTCCAGATGGTTCCTGTCTCCAAAGGGAGGTAAACAGGCGGATTCACACACTTCTGCCGCAAGCGGCAGCTGATCTGAACTTTATCAGAAACATTTGCCTTTGCTATTTATGTTACTGTTTTGATCGGACCATACACATTGTGTAGTATGAAGAATTCTGGTTTAAACAGATGATTAATTATTATCAATCCTGAGGTCAGAACAAAATGATATTTGAGGGTGTTAAACTGATGTTCATAGGCATGACGACTGTCCTGCTTTTTCTTTCCTTTATGATCCTTCTGATTCTGGCCGTATCCTCTCTGACCAGGGAGGCTACTGCCAGGGAGGTCGAAGGACTCAAAAGAGACCGGGAGCTCCAGGCCGAAAGAAGACGAAAAACACAACCCTCCGACGATGGAGAAGCAGATATAGCGGTTATTGCGGCTGCGGTTGCAGCGTATGAAGGCGAACGCTTTGCACAGGCATAGCCCCCTGATTGACCTGACATTGAAATACTTTCAAGACAATGGTACCGCTCTGTTAAGAACAGTCATATTAAAAACACGCGAGGAGATACACGGTGAGTAAAAAAGTCATTCAATTCATGGACACATCCTTTAGGGACGGTTTTCAGTCAGTTTTTGGAGCGCGGGTTCTAACTGATGATTTTCTCCCTGCGGTTAAGCCTTCAGTTGAGGCTGGAATAACCAATATAGAAGCAGGAGGTGGAGCACGATTTCAAAGCCTCTTCTTCTACTGTGGTGAATCGGCCTTTGATATGATGGATCGTTTCAGGGCAGAGGTTGGACCGGTCGTTGCCCTGCAGACCCTGGCCCGCGGCATTAACGTCGTTGCCCTGAGCCAGTGTCCCCGCGATATCATAGACCTGCATGCCAAGATGTTCAAAAAGCATGGAATGACTACCATTCGGAATTTTGATGCTTTGAATGATATCCGCAATCTCGAATATTCAGGTGAGCGTATCGCTTACCATGGACTCAACCATCAGGTTGTTGTGTCGATGATGGATCTGCCCCCGGGATGCACAGGGGCACATACCGCGGAATTTTATATAGACAGACTGCAGCAGATTCTGGATGCGGATATTCCCTTCCACTCAATCTGTTTCAAGGACGCCTCAGGCACCTCAAACCCGAGAAAAGTTTTCGACACCTTTAAAGCCGCCAGAAAAATTGTGTCGGATGACACCATCCTCTGGTTCCACACTCATGATACGGCCGGTCTTGCAATCTCCCAGAACCTTGCCGCGGTGGAAGGCGGAGCCGATGGCATTGACCTGGCCAAGTCCCCGGTAAGCGGCGGAACCTGTCAGGCGGATATTCTTTCAATGATTCATGCCCTCAAAGGTACCGACTACACCCTGGACCTTGACTACGAAAAAATTCTCGTGGCCTCGGAAGCTTTTGAAAGGGCCATGAAAGATTACTTCTTCCCCCCTGAGGCGAAGATGATTTCCCCCACAGTGACCCTCTCCCCCATGCCAGGCGGCGCACTCACCGCCAATACAATGATGATGAGAGATACCGGTACCCTGCATCTTTATCCCGATGTAATTAAGGAAATGTCAGAGGTCGTCCGCCGGGGAGGCTTCGGCACTTCGGTAACCCCCGTTTCCCAATTCTACTTTCAGCAGGCCTACCTCAACGTCACTCAGGGCAGGTGGAAGAAAATTAACCCCAACTACGGCAACATGGTTCTGGGATATTTTGGCCGTACCCCTGTACCTGCAGATCCTGAGATCATCAAGATTGCCTCGGAACAGCTTGAAAAACCGGTATTTACGGAAAACCCGCTGGACATTCTCGAACCGGGAATCCCCAAAGCAACAAAGATTCTCGAGGAAAACAATCTGCCGGTCAATGATGAGAATCTCTTTATTATTGCCAGCTGTGAGCAAAAAGGGTTGGACTTCCTTCTCGGTCACGCTGTCACCAATATACGCAAAATCACAGACGAACCGCCAGCTGAAAAGAAAAAACCGTCTGCATCTGCTGCAGTGCCGACTCCAGCAGCCATGGGGCCAAGGGACTATACAATCACCGTCAACAACCGGCCATATAACGTTACGGTATCTGAAGCCGGTGGAATCAAGGCAGCACCGGCCGCGGCTGCAGCTGCAACAGAAAGCGGCCCTGTGGAAGGGACTGAAGTTGAGGCCCCTACCCCCGGTAACGTCGTGAAGATCCTTGTTGAAACAGGAAGTGAAGTTGTCACCGACCAGCCACTGGTAATTCTTGAGGCCATGAAGATGGAATCTGAAATTAAATCTCCCTGCGGCGGCAAAATTCTCGCTGTTCATATTTCAGCCGGTGATACAGTCCAGAGCTCCGATCCTCTTTTTACTATCGGTTAGCAGCTGAGACCATTTCAGGTTCGCGGAAAAACCCACTCCGCTGCCTTCCCCTTTTCGCTTATACCGGGAAAGTATTATGAGAATACACGCTTTAATGCTCTTCTTGCTGGGACTGCTTGTTGTAAACATTTCAACCGTCTCTGCAGAAGAAAGCACAGTTCAGGTCATCTCGCCTGCAGACGGGAAGATCACACATATCGATGTCCATCCCGGCAGTTTCGTCTACAGCGGTGATAGTATTATCACTCTGAAGAAAGACGACGGCACTGTTATTATCTTAAAGGCGGGTTCTGCCGGAAAAATAACCAGCCTGGATGCCAGTGCTTATCAGCAGGTCCATAAAGATGAGGTTCTGGCCTCCATGGTCTCCTCCGCCATTATTGCGGATATCCCGACTGCGGAAGCCGATAAAAAACTTCCATCTCTTTCAGAACTCGCCCGGGACCTCTATAAAACCACCGGGATATATGGCATTATTGATGGCCAGTTAACAAAAGACTGGACCGTTGGTGTGGGCCGGGTAATAATGATTTTTGTCGGCTTGACTCTTATTTTTCTTGGTATCTTCAAACAGTTTGAACCACTCCTGCTCATCCCCATCGGCTACGGCGCAATTCTTGCCAATGTTCCATTGGCTGGAATTGCTGAACCGGGAGGAATTCTCTACTATATCTATGAAGTAGGTATTATGACCGGTGTTTTCCCCCTGATTATCTTTATGGGTGTTGGGGCCTTGACAGATTTTGGCCCGATGATAGCCAACCCGAAAACAATTCTCCTGGGAGGAGCAGCTCAGTTCGGTATTTTCACTACTCTGCTGGGGGCACTCTTTCTCTCGGACATGATCCCCGGCATTAATTTTTCACTCCGTGATGCCGCTTCTATCGGTATCATTGGTGGAGCTGATGGGCCTACTGCCATATTTCTCTCAAGCCGACTCTCTCCCAGACTCCTCGGGTCGATCGCCATTGCAGCGTACTCCTATATGGCACTTGTACCCCTGATCCAGCCTCCTATTATGAGATGGCTGACCACAAAAGAGGAGAGAGAAATCAAGATGGTTCAGCTGAGACATGTTTCCAAGCTGGAAAAGATCCTCCTGCCTCTTCTGGTGCTTGGACTCTGCACGACTCTTCTGCCCTCAGCTGCTCCACTTATCGGCATGTTCATGCTGGGTAACCTTGCAAAAGAATGCGGTGTTATTGACAGATTATCGGATACCATCAAAAACTCCCTGATGTATACAGTGACAATTTTCCTCGGACTTGGTGTGGGAAGTAAGCTCTCCGCTGATAAATTCCTCAACCTGGAAACACTGGGTATTCTCGGCCTTGGTCTAATCGCTTTCTGTATCGGAACTGCCACAGGTGTGCTGCTGGCAAAACTGATGAACAGACTATCCAAAACTCCGGTTAATCCGCTGATTGGTGCAGCCGGCGTATCTGCCGTTCCTATGGCAGCTCGGGTGGTTAACAAGGTTGGTCTTGAAGCGAATCCCCAGAATCACCTGATCATGCACGCAATGGGTGCCAATGTTTCCGGCGTTATCGGTTCAGCCGTTGCTGCTGGTGTACTGCTGGCACTGCTTTAGGAGCCTGTCCGATGAGTGAAATTATTTTTACTTGACCGATTCCATCCACCTGTGACAAAATCAAGTGCTGGTGAGATCAAATCTTATTATTAATTCAAAAGGAGCTGTTATGAAATCTTCAATACTTTTTCTCTACATTATCGGCAGCGTATTCATCTTTGCGGGCCTGAGCTCTGCCTCCGGTCACCGCTCAGGTGATATTTACTGGGACTACAGCCAGCATCGCCCATGCCCCGAAGGTTACCTCAACTGTGACGGAAAGGGATCATGCGGAAGAAAAACTGATTCCTGCAGCGGCAAACATCCCGCGGGAGACATCTACTGGGACTACAACCAGCACCGGCCCTGCCCCGAAGGGTATGTGAACTGCAAAGGCAAGGGGTCGTGCGGTCGAAAAGGAAATGCTTCCGTCTGTAACTGAGCAACTGAAAAGTCACCCGGGGATTGCTCCGCAGTTCCCGGGTCCTTCTTTTATATCCTCCCGAATATTTATATTCCCCCCCCACATTGCCCATTTCCCCATCTTTTGCTTTATTTTTATATAAAAAACCGATATGGTGTTCTGCTGATGGACTGTTTTAAGTCAAGCTGACAGTATATTAACCCAAATAAGTCGGAATTTTAAAATGCTTGGATAAGTGCCTTGATGCTGGCATTAACCAATTGAGTTAAATAGAACTTCAAGTTTTCTTGTTTTTTATTACAGCTTTTATGGAGTAAGGCACTAATGTCAAAATAAATCGGGAGATTTACGTGAAACAAACGAAAATATTCGCACCACCGAGGAAGGCGGTTTATCCGGTGGCTCTTTTACTGCTTTTTATTTCTGTTTTTGCATTTTCCTCCGCCGGAGCCGTTGGGGTCGGCTGGCAAAAGGTGATTGATGATGGGTTGTGGATTGACGACAGAAGTCCTGCAAACTGGGCAAACTGCGATCGTTTCTGCAGCGGCTGTGTTGCCACTGTTCCCGGGAAATGTGCCCAGGTATGTACAAAAGAGTTTTACTGCGCCGGTCCCTGGAGAAGTTATCCCTGGCCTGACGGGCAAATCCAGGGAGGGGCCTACCTCTATCTCAGTTCCTATGGAGCAAGTCAGCCGTCACACCCTAGACAGGTGAGGAAAGGCTGGGCCGCCTGGCAATGGCAAGTGCACACCTCCGGCAGGTATAGAGTTGAAGTGATGTACCGTCCCACCCACAACAGGTCACCGGACGCGGACTACTACGTTTTTGCCCTGAAAAGCCTGGGAGTCCTGGCGGGAGGGAAAACTCAGCTAAGGAAAAGCATCAATCAGACTTTTTCCGGACCGCTTAAAAGATCGGGCTGGCTCAGACTGGGTGATTTCAATTACTACAGGGGACAGGTTGCAGCCGTTGGCCTCTGGGCTAATGATGACCTCTTCTCCGATGAGGCTGATGCTGTTCGCTGGACTCTTTTGAAAAAAATAGCACCCAAACGGTCTGTGTCTCCTGCTAACTCATTGCTGCTGACCAAGTAAGCCTTAAAGCTGAAATATCCGGGACAAAAAGGGAATGGTGCCTTCTTAAGAGGTACCATTCCCTTTTCTGTAACCGGAGTTCAAGGTAGGGCAATTACACAATTACAGCACTCTGGAGATCTGCAGCATCCGTACCGAGTGCTGCAGCCGGTCATAGACCTGCTTTGCAGCCAATCCATAATTGTCCGGACTGAAAATTTTCCGCAGATAGCGCCAGAGAGTGTCTTCCGCTGCAAAAGATATTTTTTCTCTCACAGTAATTGAGCACCGCTCATCCCTTGCTGCTGTGGTATAACCGTTTGCTCGCAATTCCCGGCCGGCGATACTCTCAAAAATCTCCTTTTCCCTCTCTGTCATATTCTTTTTATAAACACCTATCTTATCACCCGATAACGGCCTCGCGGCAGAGGAATGCAAAGGTGAAGAAGTACGGTATTGCCTGCCTGCCGCTGAATCCCGGGAGGCAATATTCCGTCCGCGATCAGCTGGCTCTTCTTCCAGAAAGCGAAAAACTGCCGCCATAGTCTCCTCTGTGCGCATCACCAGATCCTCAAACCGTACTGCCTTAAACCGGGATGGAGAAATGTGGGATCGTACCTGTTCAACCCTGTTTATATAGTGCCTCCACCTCCGTGCCCGCCCGGTAATACTTTGCGGACCGATATGTACCCTGGCAAGCGACTCTGCCACATCCCTGCCGTCCCGCACCAGATGAATAATTCGTGCCTGCGGAAAGACTGCCAGAATCGTCTCGAGGCATTGAGCATGCTGCGGAGTTTTATCCCCCCAGTGAACTTTGCCTTCCTGACGCGCATAGGCCGAAAACAGCATATCGATAAAATGAGCCGGACTCCGCGGGACGTTCGAATATATCTCAGCCAGCGGGCTGTCCAGTTTCCAGTTGCGAATACGCCAGTCTTTTTCAACCATCCGCAGAAAAAGATCAAAGTGACGGGAGCTCGTCAGGTCGAAAGCCGGGTTATCAAGCAGTCTGCGATAGCTTAGAAAGAAGTGGCTCTCAGGCGGAACAGCTATAAGCGGATGACTGTCCAGCAGCAGCTGAAAAACCGTAGTCCCTGACCTCGGACAGCCAATAATGAAAAAAGGAGGCTTTTTTTCTTCATATTCCATGTATATACACCTGATATGAAAGTCCGGACCCGACGAGTCGGAAAGCTTCTGGCCCGCCCTTCTCATGAACAGTATGCAGCCCTGTCCGTCTACTCGACCGAAACGGAGTCAGACGTCCTGTTTTTTTTCTGCAAAAGAAAGAGCACCCCTCCCGGTGAAATTGCCAGGAAACGTATGGCATAAGAGACCAGAGAAAAGGTCAGGGCCTGGGTCTGATCGATACCGGCAAGAGAGCAGGTCAAAACAACAATCATCTCACCCAGGATCCATCCCTCGACTATCATCGCTATTTTTCGCAGAAACTGACTTATAGCAAGCGCAGAGAGCAGCCGCAGTGCGCTTGCATCAGTATCAATACCGACAGCGCAGACATAAATAATCAGCACCTGCAGACAGTTCTCAAACAGTGCCATAACAAAATTTGCAGCCAGTGCGCTTCTGTGCCCCCTGAACTGCTGGTATGCACCACGCAGTTTACCCAGAGATGCCTGCAGCCTGTCAACAGGCAGAAAGCGAACCACAGTCTCCTGCAATCGCTCACTGAAAGATAACCGAAAGAGAACAACCATACAACCGATCGCCGCAACCAGCAGGTAGGAAAAATAGGGTATCCCCTCCTCTTTCAGCTGCTGCAGCAGAAAGAGAGAACCGATGGTTGCCAGCCCGATGGAGGAGAGGACAGCCATGATTTTTTCTATAAGCATTGACCCCAGCACCTTCTCCCAGCCGCGGGAAAAGGTGCTAACCAGGTATCCTCTGAGGACATCGCCCGCCAGTGCGGTCGGCATAATTCTCGAAATAAAGGCAGCCTGATAATAGATGCTGACTATTCTGCTGAAGCGGGGGGTAATGCCAACAATTTTTAAAAGGGCAAGCCACTTATAGGCCATAAGCATGCGGTCTGCCGTTACAAGCAGGATAACAACAACAATCGTCAGCAGGGAGACCCTGTTAAGAGAGGAAATCAGACGGGGAAAATCGATAAATTTCCAGGCCATCAGGCAACCAGCGGTTACCACCGCTCCATGCCAGAAAAGACGGATGAATCGCCGCCAGACCGTTTTTTTTATCTTTGGTTTTCTACCGGAAAGTATCAATCCTGCCCCTTGGAAACTGCAATTTTTCCCATAATGGTTTTGTAGAACCGCTCCAGCTTTTTCCTGTAGGCTGCAGGAGAAAAATCCTCTGCAACCCTCTTCCTGCCATTCTCACCCAGTCGCTGACAAAGTGTGGGATCATGCAGCAGCCGGATAATGCCATCGGCCATAGCCTCTGCATCAGGGGCAACCAGACAGGCCATATCATCACCAAGAACCTGGGTATGCGTTCCC
>JAFDME010000010.1 GCA_019306075.1 Deltaproteobacteria bacterium
TACCTGTTTTTTATTACTGCTTTTACGGAGTAAGGTACTAACGCAGACAAGCTGCAAGTAAGTACCTTGGAGGTATATACCTATTTTTACGGCTGAATACTTCCCTCATCTCCTTGTTTTTTATTACTGCTTTTACGGAGTAAGGTACTAAAAAATGTTCGTATCTCCTCAGTAGTTCTCACCACGGGCGACGGAGGAAGGCTCCTGAGAAAAGATCTGCCGTAACCCTTGGTGAACAAACGCACATCCATTACTGCCAGAACACCGCTGTCTGATGTGGAGCGCAATAACCTGCCAAGACCCTGTTTCAGGCTGAGAATCGCCCTCGGAATCTGAAAGTCAAAAAAAGGCTTACCTCCATTTTCAGTAATCCGCTGAATACGCGTCTGAAGGACAGGGTCACTTGGGACCTCAAAAGGCAGCTTATCAATAATTACACAGCTGAGGGATTCTCCTACGACATCCACCCCCTCCCAGAAACTGGCCACCGCAAGCAGTACCGAATGTTTCTCTTCTCTGAAGGTTCTCAGCAGACCATCCCGTGACGCTGTACCCTGTACCAGGACAGGATAATCGAGGAATGAATCCAGATATTCGGCCATCCTGTCCATGCCCTTGAAAGAGGTAAATAACACCAGGGCCCGTCCCTCACTGATCTTCAATATTTCAAGCACACGTGAGCATACAGCTTCCCCATATTCAGCGGAGGAAGGTTCCGGAAATGATTTTTCCGGTACATAGAGAATAGACCGGCTCAGATAATCAAATGGCGATGCAAGCTGCATAAACGTAGCATTTCCATGGAGCCCCAGTCTCTCTTTCAGGTAGGTAAAATCGCCTGCCGAAGAGAGCGTAGCCGATGTCAGCACACAGCAGGACAGAGCTGAATAAAGCATACTGTCCAGTTCAGCTGCTATCTCTATTGGTGTTGCTGATAAAACTATAGAACGTTCCCTTTTTTCATACCAGTAAACATACGACTGTGCATCTTCCTCAGAGTCAAGAGTTATTTCCCTAAGATTTTTGTTCAATTCTACAGCCCGCTTCTCAAGAATCTTCCATGACTCACCGCAGCGACTAGACTGCAGAAGCTGCTCCCCTAGCCGTTTCAGTCCACCGGAAAGCAGGTCAACTTCTTTTTTCCACTGCCCGGAGGTGAGGTCATCAATCAGCTTTTGCAGATAGTATCTGCCCTGCTGCACTGGAAAGAGAGCCACAAAAGAATCAACACGCTGCCGGAGACCCTCTGCTGCGCCGGTTACAGCTGCAGCCTGGTGAGGTGACAGATCCTGTTCAGCCTGTCTTTTAATATCAGAAATAAAATCAATGATCCGGTACTGACTGAAGCTTTTACCGAAAAACAGAGTTGCCACATCTTCAATATGGTGGGCCTCATCAAGAATTACAGCTTCATAGCGGGGAAGCACCTCACCATACCCGCCTTTTCTCAGAGCCAAATCAGAAAAAAGAAGATGGTGATTAACAATCAAAATTCGTGTTGAACCGGCCTTTTGACGCAAGGTCGTTATAAAGCAGCTGGCAAATTCAGGGCAGTCGCTGCCAAGACACTGGTTGGAATGAGCGGAAATTCTGGGCCATACGGGAGACCTGTCAGTCAACCAGTCAAGTTCTCCCCTGTCTCCTGTGATTGTCGATTTCAGCCACTCCTCAATCCTTTCATCAACTGAATCGTCAAGTTGCAAAAACTGCCGACTACTTCTGTATTGAAACCATCGGTACAGGCAGAGATAGTTGGATCTGCCCTTGACGCAGAGGACAGAAATTTTTTTACCTGTTACCTGCTCAATCAGAGGGATTTCCTTTTTTAAAATCTGATCCTGGAGATTCAGCGTTGCCGTGGAAATAACGACCCGCTTGCCGGAGCGGATCGCCGGAATTAAATATGCAAGTGTTTTTCCTATTCCGGTCTCAGCCTCAACAACAAGAACTGTCTGGGCAGCTTCATTGCCGCCGGAGACGACGTCCACCCCGAGAGTGGCCTCAACAGCCTGCGCCATAGCCATTTGCCCCTGCCGAAGTTCATACCCGTCTACATACCGGGAAAGTCCTCCCCCCTCTGCAAAGATTTCGTCCAAAAATCCACTCCTGAAGCCGGTTAATTTATTTGTCCTGATGATGCTGACAGACAACACTTTCCAGCACACTGTTATACGATTTTACCGCTGCTATGGCAACTCCGCATATCACTATCTGTGATTAAATATATAGTTCACCTGCCTAATTTCACTTACCACAGAGGACACAGAGAGCACAGAGAAAAAATATCTTTTGCCATCTCTGTGCTCTCTGTGTCCTCTGTGATTTAAGGTTTTCTTATATAAAAAAATTATGAGTTAATTCTGTTATTTTCCTATTTTTTTTTACAGAAGTTCTGGAGTAAAGAGCCGATATGGAATGAGCCCTCACCTTTTGCGCAGCGACGAAAGAATGGCAGCAAGAAAAAGTCCAAATGCGGTGATCAGAAAGGTACTGTGCATGGCCTGCAGGAAACTCAACTGATGCATGGCGGTTCCAGTATACTGTTCAAGTTTCAATCCTTCTCCATAATAACTTAAAAAGAAGGTAAACGAAATGGTGGCAAGAGTAGTACCGACAACCATGCCAAAATTGCGTGCAGTTGCGAGGATTCCCGATGTTGTTCCAGAATATTTGTCACTTACCCGGGAGAGAACCGAAGCACTGTTGGGAGTAAGGAAAATTGATTGCCCGCCACCAAGAAGTGCAAGACAAACAGCTACCGCTGTCAGACTGGAATCAGGCGAGAGAAATGATAAAAGCAAAAGAGCAGCGGTGCAGAGGCAGAGGCCTGCTGTGGTCAGAAGACGTCCTCCAATTCTATCATAGATAAATCCGGAGAGTGGTGAAGTAAATATCAGTGTCGCCGGCAGCGCCATAATAACGAGACCAGTTTTATCGGAAGAGCAGTGAAGAATATATTTTAAAAAAAATGGTGTAAGGATAAGCACCACAAAAAGTGCAGCAAAAGAGAGCGCTACAGTTACCAGAGCGATAAAATAGTAGCCTTCTCTTATAAGTGAAAGAGGAATTATCGGATTTTCAGCTCTCTGCTCCACCCTCTTGAGTAGCCATATCATCAGCAGAAATATGATTCCCGCTGCAAAATCAATAAAACCAGGAGAATAAGGCAATCTGTTCAGCAGGAGTACAAAGATAATAACGAGAAAAGCCCAGCAGCTGCTGCCCTGCCAGTCAAACTTCACTTCTCTTTTTATCTCTGCCGTCGGCAGATATGGCAGCAGGAAAACCACAGCAAAAATAAGAAGAGAGGCTGAGACAGGGACAGTGACCAGAAAAATAGCCTGCCAGGAGAAGTGCGTGAGAAGAAGACCGCTGACCAGTGGACCCGACATCAAACCGGATGCCGTGGCTATACCGACTAACCCGAGGCTTTGGCCAAGTTTCTCCTCGGGAAATACTGCCTTGATTATTGCAGGTCCCGACGACATCATCATCGATGCACCAATAGCCTGAACAAATCTGCTCAGCAACAATCTGCCAAAACCGGTTGAAAATCCGCAGCCAATGGAACCCAGGGAGAAAATAAGCAGCCCTGAGAGATAGATATTTCCTTTTCCATAACGGTCTGAAATTCTTCCCCAGAAAACCAGAGTGGCGGTGATGGTAAGAAGATAGACGATAACGACCAGATTTGTTTTTCCCATGTCAATGGAAAAACTGCGCATTATTGTCGGCAGGGCTATATTAACCATGCCGCTGTCCATGGTTGAGAGGAAAACTCCCCCCATAACCATCAGCAGCACCAGCCAGCTCATTTTACCCTGATCCCCTGACAAGCAGTCTTTTTCCATTCTTCCCCTGAAAAAATAAAAAAAGCCCGGTGAAGATTACTCTCCACCGGGCCATAACAGCTTACATCAGGATGATGCCTGTCGATCTCAACCTAGAACTTGAGAGAAAGACGTGCACCAATCTCCATTGGATCCTCATCACCGGTTGCATCACCAGCGAACAGATAGGCAAATACCACATCAAGATTCAGGTTATCCATGATTGCATAACCTGCCTTAAGATCAAGCTCAGTACCGAGACCATCATCACCAGCCACATTATCTTCGGCAAGAGCTGCATACCAGAGATCAGCACCCAGGCTCAACTTGTCCATAGGTTTAATCTTGACACCAACATTTGCGGCCCAGATATTACTGATACCATTTCCAGGGGAACCGTTGGAGGTCGTATTATCAAACATACCAAGACCCAGGATCTCAGCCCAGTAGTAGGAACGACCCGGAACACCTGCAAACTGCTCATTATCATCGTCACCAAGAAAATCACTGCCGTTACCGGTAGCATAGAAAAACTGACCATGAACGATACTGGCCTTGGCACCAACAGCAAAGAGGAAAGCGGAGTTATCACTATCGATTTCCCGGTCACCGTCGCTATCTCTTGTGGTTCCACCCTGATAAATAAAGGTACCCCATCCTGAAACCACGTCAAAATTCATATCAGCATCAATACCGATATAGTAATCTTCATTACTGTTCTCAGCATTATGATAGACAAAATAGGGGTTCAAGCTTGTCATATCGCCGATCTTGAAAGGAACGAGGAAGGCAAAGATATCTTCATCAATTTCAGCACCACTGGTATACTCGCCATTGGCCCTTATCCACATGAATTTTGGAGATACCGCACCAAAATTACCATCTACAACCACACCTGAGAAATCATCATCAAAGATAAAACCACGGGCAATTGCAGCACCCTGGATACCGAGTTTGGTACGTACGTTGCCAAGGGTAAAGTCAGCGTAGGAGTTTTTGATTCTCAAAATTCCGGTACCATCAGAGCCGATATCCCCACCAACATCATCACCCCAGTTGGTGTTAAATTCAAACTTGTTTACAAATTTAAAGTTTTCATTAAATATAGCGGTATAGTAGAGACGGGTACGATTGTCTACACGCCAGTAGCTACTGTCAACTCCGTTAAAGTCAGTCTGGCTGAATGCACGGGTACGCCAGTATCCGCCAAACTTGCTCTCAAATGCAGAGGCAGTTGTTACAGCAACACCACCAAGCATCACGAGTCCAACAGCTGAAGCAATGATCTTCTTCATTTCTCTCTCCTTGTTTCTTTTTTAGCTCCTGAATCAGGAACCTCTCTGTTTCTCTCTTTACCCTTTCAGTGCATTCCTGCTAACACTCTTTCCTCCAATATGGAGAAAACGGCAAAGAAAACCGTACTGTGTCTGCATAAATATACCCAATAAAACTGCATGTCAAGTTTTTTTTACCAAAAGGTATAGTTTTTTATACTTTTTTCTTCTCTCCCTACTCAACCTCAGGATTTTTTAAGGAAAAACCCAGTTCATAGACACTCAGTTTTGAGCGGGTCATACCGGGCAGCAGTGACTCCAGGGAACCGCTGTTGGGAATCTGGCCGAGATAGAGAGTGGCAATACCCGTTTCTCCGTTACTCCCTGCGGCTGTATCCTTTTTCAGGGTAAAATCAAAATCTGCCAGAAAACCGCTCTGTCTCCCCGTCCTCCAGGTCTCTACCATCTGCGAACCGTTCCATGTCAGCCCCACCACAGAACCACCATCATAGAGACGTATCCGATTGAAATAACTGCTAAATGACACCTCAACATTATTAACGGCAACAATATCCTGCCTGCCATTTTTATCCAGATCCACCACGGCTATCCTGCCCGGAACAAAGATAATTTCCCGGTCTGACCCCTCATTGGCAGAGAGGCTGCTATTTTGATTACGATCAAGAGCTTCCCCCTGACTGGGGCCGATATATCTCTTGCTTCCTCCATATTTTTCACTGCTGACCCACAGCAGGCCATCTGCCTGGTCATAAATTTTTAACTTCTCATTTTGATCGACAACTATTGTTTCATAGACTTTATCACCATCTATATCGGCATAGGTAAAATCGAACAGGTTGACCCCTTTGGGTAATGCAATTTCTCCTGCCTTTACAAAATCTCCCTTGGGATTCAACTCCAGTTGGAATACCCCTCTTTTGATAAAATCCGTTCGCCCCATTCCCCGCTCCTGACCGGCAAGGATCATTCCTCTGACCGGGTGAAAAACGGGCCGTATGTACCATCGGATATACTGTTTTCTGACGCTGAAGCCGGATGTTTTATCCCACTCCATTATAACTGAGGAAACATTGAGATCTTTTGTTGCACTCAGGTAAATCTCCTTCCTGCCGTCATTATCAAGATCCGCCATATTAATTGCATGCACCTTAATCAAGCCAGGAAGTTTTATTTTTGCAATCTCCCGGGCTTTCCTGCCGGTAAACTGAAAAACTCTTAATTCCCGCTCGGTCAGCAGAATTATTTCAGTAGTGCCATCACCATCAACATCACCGACAACCATGCCAATCATCTCCAGAGACAAATCTGTTGTTCGTCTCACCCCTTTTGTGGAAATCTGGATGGCGCTGTCACCGATATCAACAACAGAACCTGAATAGAGACCACGCTTGTAGGCAGCTTCAGGGTTGACAGTAACAAAACCTTTGGTCCCGGCCCCTCTTTTTCCGCCAGTCTCTGCATCTGCTCCTCCTGTCTGCAGGCCGAAGACGCTGGCCCCGATATCCTGTGACAATGTGTCGAGGGTAGAAATAACAGACCCGTCATCTTCGGCAACAGCAGAAAAGTGTTCAATTTTCCCGCCAGGAGAGAGCGGGTAAACGACAACTTGAATATTCAATCCTTTTTTTAATGCGAAAAGAGAGCCGGCAACCAGATAATCCACCCCAGGCTCCAGGGAAACTCCCTTGTCCCCCCCCTCTCCCTTTTTTAATCCGGCCAACTTTTCATCGCTTATTTTCTGGTCAAGCAGTTCAACCCCATCCATGGCGGACAGACGACTGGCCAGCATACTGCTGATTCCATCCCGCAAATATGCATATCTCCCACCACTGCTCACATCGAAAGTTGATAATATGACTTTCTGAGGGGTGCCGCTCTCAAGTCCATACACCGTACTGTTGAAACACATCAGGCAACTGAGAAAAATCAGGGAAAAAGTAATATACCGCATGAAAGCTCCTTAAAAAGTATCTGTTAGAATCGTCATAATTGCAAAACTATCTATATATCATAACCCGAAACCTCGCAAGAAATCTGTGCACCTTACAGGTGAAAGGGCGGTCGGCCAGCACCATTTTGAACCCTGCAGACCGACTGAAGATACTGTCCTGACAATTACTTTCCTCTTGACTTTCCAGGCAGCAGGATTAAAATAAGAGTGTGGGGTGGTGCGTTTGTGCAATCTGCTCCCGGCAACAGACAGGGTAGAATACTTTTCTTCGAGGTACAATGAACGTCAAATTGACAACTGCATATATGCTGGCTGTGATATCTGCTCTTTTCAGCAACAGTCACGTTATGGCTGCAGATTCACAGACTCACAGCATATACAGGGTCACTTCTTATAATCTCGGCGCCATCCTCGACGATCAGGCACCGGACAGAAGTCGTTTCTCCGGCAGTTTCAGTCCACTCATTATAACCAACAGTGCCGCCGATGTCCTCAATAATGAATACGAGGGAGCCATACCCTCGCTGAAAACTGTTCCCCACACCAGCAACACCCGGGGTATTGCAGTCTCCGGCCAGTTCAACGCAACAGAGAAGATAGCGATCCAGGGAGCATTTGGCCTGACGCGCAATCTATGGTCACCGGATTCCATTAATTACGGGAATGAATCAAGCTGGGAAGCCAATCTCGGAGTGATTTATAAACTTATGAACAACCTCTCCTACGAACTCCATTTTGCCTATATGGATACAGGCGATCTTTTCACCGAACGAAGCAGTTACAGCGATGTTGAGTCAATAATTATGGTCAGCAATCGACTCACCATGAGTTTCTGAGAATATCCGCAACAAAACACCCTCCACTTGACAAGTCTGCGCCAGTCGAATATTAGTACCTTACTCCGTAAAAGCTGTAATAAAAAACAGATACGCGCAGACTCCGAGGAAATGAGGGAGATATTCAGCCGTGAAAGTAGGTATATACCTCCAAGGTACCTACTTGCAGCTTGTCTGCGTTAGTGCTTTACTCTAGAATTTCTGTAAGAAAAACAAGAAATCGAGAAAGATCGTCTAAATATTACCTGACTACCACTCAAGCTCAGCTAGCAGCAAGTATTTTTCTTCCAATTTAGCTGACAGTGAGTGTTGCAGCGGGGTACAGGCAAACAATCCCGCAGCGAGGCACGAGCGTGGACGTTTGCCTGTACCCCGCTGCAACACTGCGGTTCAAAGAAACTACCAGGAGCCTGTTCGAGAATGCATTTTCCCCAAACTCTTCGTTATTTCCCCAAAAATAATGCTCGCAATATTGGGTATATGGCTGTGCTTATTTTTGGGGAAAACATCGATTTTGAACAAAATGCTTATTCTCGGACAAGCTCCCGGCCTGACAAGTCGGGTTGAACTTATCATGCCGTCAACACAAACACCCCAAACGTTCAATATCCTTATGTACTCCCATGATACTTATGGGCTTGGACATATCCGCAGAACCATGGCAATTGCCAGTCATTTAAGAGACAAAAACACCAATATTCTCATCCTCACGGGCTCGCCTATCGCCGGACGTTTCTCATTCCCGCAACAGGTCGATTTTGTACGAATTCCCGGGATGATAAAAAAAACAAACGATGAATATCAATCACTCTCCATCCGTATTGATCCTGAGCAGGCACTCTCCATCCGGACTAACATCATCCAGGCAACTGCAAAAACCTTCCGGCCCAACCTCTTTATTGTCGACAAAGAACCTCTCGGCTTAAAGCGTGAAGTATTATCCACTCTGGAGTGGCTGAAAGAACACAACCCATCCACAAGATGCATCCTGGGGCTGCGCGATATCCTTGATGAATCCACGGTTATCCAGGCAGACTGGAAGGCCAAAAATGTTTATTCCTATCTGGAAAAACTCTACGATGAGATCTGGATTTATGGGAACAGGGAAATTTACGATCCGATAAAAATGTACGCTATCCCCAGGTCACTCCATAAAAGAATTAAATTCACCGGCTACATCCCAAGAATACAACTTGGATTACAGAAGATAAAATCCGTGCGCAGACGTCACAGAATTCTTGATGACGACAAATTCATCCTGGTCACCACTGGAGGTGGTGGCGACGGAGCCGAAGTCCTGGAGCACTACCTGGCGATGCACGACTATTATCCGACCTCTCTGCCTTTTAAATCAATTATTATCACCGGCCCTTTCATGGCCAAAAAAAAGCGGGAAAAATTGAGAAAGCGGGCGAGCAGTTTCGGCATTAAAATACTTCCCTTCCACCCCAGGCTTGAGGAACTTATTGCAGCAGCGGATCTGGTCATTTCCATGGGTGGATATAACACGATATGTGAAATTTTAACCCAGCAGACCCCCTCCCTTATCATTCCCCGCCAGACACCGCGTAAAGAACAGCTGATTCGGGCCGAGCGGTTAAAGGACAAAGGATTGCTCGATTTCATCCCATGGACTAAAGTCACCCCTCAGATTTTCAGAGAAAAAATCGTTTCCGTCCTCAATAATCGAAAGCAGTATACCGACACTATTGCGGCATTCGATCTCTCGGGTCTGGATATTATGATGGAGCGGCTGAATCATTTTAAAAACGAGCAGCCAGTTGACTGAGCGGCGGCTACACAAAATCTAAAGCGGGCGATGCCCGCAACCCAGGTTATTAGACTATCAGACTGTTAGGAAAAGCAGGTAAGCGCAGACTCCGAAAAACGGCAAACAACCTCCCCTGACAGCCTTCAGCCTAAACAACCTATTGATTTAACAGAATGAACTCATAATAATTTTCTTGTTTTTATGACAGAAACTTGCCGATAAAGTACTATATCAGACGATGAAACCACCCACTCAGCAACCGACACTCGGTTATATCCTGAAAGGCTATCCCAGGATATCCGAGACTTTTATTTCAAACGAAATTCTTCTTCTTGAAGGTATGGGATTCAAACTGCGCCTCTTTCCCATGCGCCTCCCCAGGGAAAGTTTTAGTCATGATTCAGTAAAGAAAATCAGTGCTCAGGTTGACTATCTTCCTTCAGAACTGTTCCTCGACTTTTCCCGGCTTGTCACTCCAAATATTTTTCTCGCCGTAAAACAACCTGGTGCATATCTCAAAGCCATAAAATATGCAGCGGAGAATCTCCAGAAAAGAGGAAAGACGGCCACCTTGAAGCATCTGCTGCAGGCCGGATACCTGACCAACAACCTGCTGCTTAAAGACAGAACAATTGTTCATCTTCATGGCCACTTTGCTCATTCACCAACCTCGGTCACCCTGTTTGCCTCACTGCTGTCAGGAATACCCTTCAGTTTTACGGCCCATGCCAAGGATATCTACACCACAGCCCCGGAAAAACTGAGAAAGAAAATCGAACATGCCAGATTCGTAACGACCTGCACCGCTCACAATGAAAAATACCTGAAAAATATTGCTGGCACTAATGCAGCATCAATCTTCTGTATTTACCACGGGATTGATACCAACCTCTTCAAACATCAACAGTCCAAAATCAATACAGTCAGCCCATATCACCTGCTGACTGTTGCCAGAATGACCGAAAAAAAGGGTCTTCCCACACTGTACAGAGCCCTGAAAATCCTCAAGAGCAGTGGTTTCCCATTTCACCATACCCTGATAGGCGACGGCGATGACCGGGAAAAAATTTTAAATATGATATCCTCCCTGGGACTGGATGACTGCTGTGAATGGCTTGGAACCAGAACACATAAGGAGGTTCTGCAGCAATTTAACAAAACTGACCTCTTTGTTCTGGCATGTGAGATCGCAAAATCCGGGGATCGTGACGGTATACCCAATGTACTGGTTGAAAGCCTGGCAATGGGAGTGCCTGCACTTTCAACGGAGGTATCTGCAATCCCGGAAATCCTCCTGAATGGAAAAACCGGCATAACTGTCCCTCCCTCACAGCCGGAAACGATGTCTGCTGCGATTATAAGGATGTTGACAGATCATGACCTGCGACAAAGACTTATCACCAATGGACGGAGATACGTGGAAGAAGGGTTCGATAATAAAATCTGGGTGAAGAAATTAGGCAGACTGTTTCTCAGTCAAAATAGTTCACTTGAAACCCGCCCCGTAAAGCCGGAATAAAGGCCGGGCTAACCGCCAAAAACAGAGATAGTCTAGAGAATGGACAGGATAAAAAATAACAGCGATACTGTGACCACATTCGGGTTGCTACGGCATGGCCAGACAGAGTGGAACAGACTGAAGAAAATTCAGGGTTCTGAAGATTCCCCGTTGACACCCATAGGAAAAGAGAGAACAGCTGAGTGGGCCACCACCCTGAAAAAATATCGCTGGCATAGAATTTTTGCCAGTGACCTTGGACGGGTAAAAGAAACAGTGGAAATCCTCAACCGTACACTCGACATCCCGGTCGACTATGACCCGCGATTACGGGAACAGTTCTGGGGCGACTGGGAGGGACTCACCCTTCCCCATGTGAAGGAGAAATTCGAGGAAGAACTTGAACGGAGGGTGCAGTTGGGGTGGCTTTTCTCGGCCCCGGGAGGAGAAACCCGCCAGGCGGTAAAAGAACGTACATTGACAGCGCTCTCAGATGGTGCCGAAAGATGGCCGGGCCAGAACATTCTTGTTGTCTGTCATCAGGGTGTTGTCAAGAGTGTTCTCTACTCAATCGCCGGGTGCAAATTTCTCCCCGGAGATGAAAAATTGGTTCAACCGAACAGTTTCCATCTAATAGGTCACAGTAAAGAACACTTTTCAATCATCAAGCTGAATATCGGCCGCGGAGGATAAGAAGGAAAGGTGAAAATTTCCTATTACTGCCAGCACGTTCTGGGCATTGGCCACCTGCACCGTAGCCTGGAAATCTGTAGAGCTATTGCCAAAGAGCATCAGGTCGTCCTTATTCTCGGAGGCCCCGATGCCAGGATCACCTTTTCTTCCATAAACATTTTTCATCTTCCCGGACTGAAAATGGATCGGGAGTTCCAGAGCCTGATCCCCTGTACACCAGGATCATCACTTGAGGATGTCCGCCGAAAACGAAAAAACCTGCTCATCTCCCATTTTAGAGATTATCAACCCGAAGTTTTTATTACTGAGCTCTACCCATTTGGCAGGAAGGCATTCAAGTTCGAACTGGATCCGGTTCTGTCGGGCATTAGAGACGGCTCACTGCCACCATGCAAATGCTACTGCAGTGTGCGGGACATTCTCGTTGAAAAGCAGCAGGACAGAGAAATATTTGAGCAGCGTGTTGTGCAGACTCTGAATGACTTCTTCAGTGGAGTACTGATTCACAGTGATCCTGCCGTTATCACGTTGGACAGGACTTTCAGCCGGATGGCGGATATCAGTATCCCTGTCAGCTATACCGGTTTTGTAAGCAAACCACCCGCGCCCCGACTCGGTGAGCGGATACGTGAAAGATTAGAGATTTCAGCTGACACCCGGCTGATAGTCGCCTCCATCGGCGGCGGCAATGTGGGAGGAGAGATGCTGCATGCGATTGTCAATGCCTGCAGGAAGCTGGAAGGAGATCTTCACTATCACCTGCAGTTGTTCTGTGGCCCTTACTGCCCATCCACCCTTTATAAAAAGCTGAAAGAGCATGAATCAAATACTGTTTCAGTCAATATTTTTGCCGACAATTTCCTGCAGTGGCTGATGGAAGCCGATCTTTCAATATCCATGGGAGGCTACAACACATGTATGGATCTGCTTCGGGCAGAGATACCCGCCCTGATCTATCCGTTCAGGCAGAACAGAGAGCAGCAGATGCGCGGACTGGCGCTGAAAAAAAAGAGTGCTGTTCAACTCCTTGCCGAAGCTGAACTCTCCCCGGATATTTTGAGCGAAAAGATAAAAATGGCATTAGACGCACCCCGTACTGCTGTAAAAGTAAACCTGGATGGAGCCCGCAGGGCGGTGCAGCAAATCAACCTCTGGCAGAAAGACTGACACTGATGGTCAAATCAACCGCTGCTCTATACTCAATCCGGCACAGAGACGCCCGACAAAGGATGACTGAGGCAATCGACAGGGGTTGCCACCGGGCTGGAGAACGGGTTTTTGTCTTTTTTCGGGCGGACGACATAGGCATACCGTCCTCCAGGTTTCAGCTTCTTATCGACACTTTTATCAGACAGCGGATACCCCTCTGTCTTGCTGCGGTTCCCTCCTGGGTCACAGGCAGACGTTTCAGTCAACTTTGCCGCATAACAGGAAGGAACAGCAGTCAATGGTGCTGGCATCAGCACGGCCGGGTACACCGCAATTTTGAACCTTACGGCAAAAAACAGGAGTTCGGACCATGCCGCAGCCGGGAAGATATTTTCACCAGTCTCCAGCATGGTAAATGGCGACTGGAAGAAATTATGGGGAAGGAATTTCAACCATTCTTTACCCCCCCATGGAACCGCTGCAGTACCGCAACCATGGAGGCCCTTGTACAGCTTCATTTTTCAGCTCTTTCGAGAAACCGTAACGCAGTGCCTGAAACAATTGATACACTTCCTGATTTCCAGGTAGATGTAGACCTGCACACCAGGAAAGAGATCTCGCCCAGCCAGGGATTTGAAAACCTGCTCGCCGAGCTGGAAGAGTCTATCTCATCAGGACAATGCGGCATAATGATTCATCATCAGAGAATGAACAAAAAGAGTTTTGAACTCCTTGAGCTGCTTCTTATCGCCATCAAAAGCAGAGGGCAACTCACTCCTGTTCTCTTCCAGGAGATGCTCAGTACCTGGGTGCATGGTGCAGCAGTACCACTATAAACGGGCACAGGGGTGTTTTAACTCTGTCGACAAACAGTTACGTTGACAAGACTGGTTCAAAAAACTAGAGTAAACCAGATAGGAAAGATTCACAGGAGACTTTCCCTGATCAACTGTCACTTGAAGTTCACTTCCCCCGGCATCTGCTAAAAGGAGTAACATGAGTCGCCTTGTAGCACTCCCCTACCGGAAATCGATACAGATGGCCTTCCAATCCATCCGTGTTCGTTTTTTCCGCTCCATGGTAACCACCATGAGCCTGGTGCTGGCTGTCTCCTTTCTCACCTTTATTCAGGCCGGAAATGATATTGCCCAGGGATTACTGAGCAGCGGAGAGCCTGAGTATCTGCAGGTTTTAACAAAGGCCGGTTTTGATATCTCTGAAAAAGATCAGACCATTGGCAGTTCCGCCAAACAGCAGTGGATAGTTTTTCTCTCTCTCCTGGTCTGTGTGGTCGGTATTATCAATGCGCAGCTTATGTCGGTAACAGAACGATTCAGAGAGATTGGCACATTAAAATGTCTGGGAGCACTGGACCGTTTTATTGTCCGTATTTTTATGCTTGAGGCAACCATGCAGGGGCTGGCAGGTTCCCTGGGAGGAGCATTTCTGGGAGGATTTGCGGCACTCCTGATGGCACTAATCAGATTTGGCCTTTCCATCCTGCCGCACGTCCCCTGGGCGGCAATAACTGCCACCATGTTTTTTACCCTCTGCATAGGTACCTTTTTAAGTCTTCTGGGGGTTCTTTACCCGGCAATACTGGCCGCTCGAATGCGTCCTATAGAGGCAATGAGAGTAGAACAGTAGGAACAGATCAGAAGTTTTTACACCCCATCAATTAAAAAATAATCTACGTGTGTTATGGCTGAGAGCAAAAAAATTGTCCGCGTGAGCGAAGTCGTCAAAAATTTTGACCTGGGAAAAATCGTGGTCGAAGTTCTCAAAGGAATTGATCTTGAAATAGAAACAGGAAAATACGTTTCCATCATGGGCCCGTCGGGATCTGGCAAATCGACCCTGTTTAATATGATTGGGGGCCTTGATAAACCCACGGCAGGAAAAGTCTTTATTGACGAGGTTGATATCGCTCAACTTGACGCTTACGAACTGGCCTGGCTCCGCTGCCGCAAGATCGGCTACATTTTTCAAACCTTCAACCTCATCCCTGTGATGACGGCTCTGGAGAATATTACCCTGCCAATGACATTTGCCGGCGTCTCCGGTGATGATGCCGTAGAACGCGGAATGGCTCTACTGGAGCAGGTCGGTCTGACAGGCAGACATGAGCACCGGCCTGCGGAACTTTCAGGGGGCCAGCAGCAGCGAGTAGCCGTAGCCAGAGCTCTTGCCAACACCCCGGCAATTGTTCTTGCTGATGAACCGACAGGGAATCTTGATCTGACCACAGGTGAGGACATTATCAGTCTGCTGAAAGAACTCAGTGTGGAGAGAGGTGTCACTGTTATTTCAGCAACACACGACTATAAGATGCTCAACGTTTCCGACCAGGTTGTCTGGATACGGGACGGCAGGATAGACAAAATCCAAAACAGGGACGAGCTGGAGATCAGAACAGGCGGGCTGGAAACAGCTTAGGCCGGATGGAAAATATGTGGAGTGTAAATCTCAAAAGAAAAACAGTGAATATTATGACAAGATGGGAAGGTTCATGAACTCTGCTGTTCGAACAATCCTGATCATTATCCTGGCTGTTATTCTTCTGCCATTTCAGGCGGCAGGGACAGCTCAGCCAAACGACACTTCAATTCGTCAGACAATCGAGACCCTCAGCAGCTTTGGAAGCCGCAGCACCGGTTCCCCGGGCTACGAAAAAGCGGCTGAGTACGTGGAACAGCAACTGCGTAATATGGGTCTTCAAACCAGCTCCCACTATTACGAACTTCCGGTTCGGCGCTCCCATGGAGCCACCCTCAGTTTCAACGGCAAAACTCACTCCCTCAAACCATTTATCTACAATGCAATAACTCCCGAGGCAACGGACGGGGCCATTTCCGCACCGCTCTACTACGTCGGCAGAGGCGACCTGCAGGAACTGGACGGAAAAGCTATTAAAGATTCCATAGTGCTGATGGACTTTGACTCAGGGCGCAACTGGCAGACAGTCGCCTCCCTTGGAGCCAGGGCACTGATATACCTGGAAAACAAGAAAACTCCGGGAAAAGTATATTTCACCGAAAAACATGAACTCTCCCCCCTTCAGTTCCCCTGTTTCTGGATGAGCCGGGAGATGGCAAAAGAATTTTTTGGCCCCCTGTCCACAGGCAGCACACCTCTTATTGACCAGGTAGAACTGCAGTCGACAACGATCTGGAAAAATTTTCTGGCCAGAAATATCTATGCTCTCATTCCGGGAACCGATCCTGAGCTGAAACAGGAACTGATCATTTTCGAAGCATTCTTTGACAATAATGAATTCATTGCAGGGGATTCTCCCGGTGCAGATGCAGCCACCTCCATTGCCACCCTTCTCGAAGTTGACCGAACTTTTACAGAGAACCCTCCGGGACGATCTGTAATGGTTGTCGCCACCAGCGGCAACAGCCAGACTCTTGCCGGAATGAGAGATACCATCTGGAGCCTGAATGCCCGGTCAAAGGAATTCCGCCAATATAAACGGAAACTGCAGAAAAACATCAGGGAAGACGATAAAAAACTGCAACTGCTCAAACAGCTGCACTTTCCGCTGGACGACAACAAAGAGAGAGACAACCTGCTGAAAGATGCCGTCAGTCAGGACCTGAAATACAGGGTGGATCAGATTTCCCGCCATCTCATGCAGCTGAGACTTAAGGCCGAAACGGATAAAACCCGCAGTATGATTAAAGAGGTTGCCGGTCAGAGACTGCTCCTTCGCAGACTGGGCTGGGCGGAGAACTTTCACCAGTTGCCGGAAGAACAGACAGCGCTGCTGAAGCAGCTTATTCCTCTTGCCATAACAAGTATCGAACAGAAAACTGACGATTTCAAACAGCAGCAGAAGGCCCTCAAATCTGCAGGCAGCTTCCGGGCATCTGTCAGGGATTATGAGGTTGCAGCAATTATAAGTTTTCATCTTTCCAGCCACGGTGACGGTGTCGGAGGTTTCCACAGAGGCTGGCTGTACCCTCTGAAACAGACGATCAACAGAACAGGCATCTACAGCATCATTGCTGATATCCTGGAAGGGACCAGGGTGCCCGAGGGCTCACTTGCCCGCTACCGCAACAGCCTTCGACCGAACCGCATGCGGACATGGGATTCATGGTTTCTTGACAAACCGAACCTTGGCGGTGAGGTGAGTTCACTGGCAGGATACCTGGGCCTCAGCCTCGTCACAACGGGTGACAGTCGTATTCTCTGGGGCACTCCATCAGACACCATCGATACAATTAACTGGACCTACCTGCTGGATCAGGCCCGTCTCATCAAACAGATAACAGGCAAATTAACATGGGCTGCCAAACTCCACTCCGACAAACTTCCCCGTGATGGATTTGCCTCACTGACCGCCCGCACCAACCTCCTTCTGCAGGGTGAACTTTTCGCTGACTATCCTGCCCGTAAGACTGCCATTCTCGCCTACCAGGGCTTAAACAAATATTATGCCATTGTTGATGAATCGGGATATTTCAGGATCAAGGGCTTTGCCGACAAGAAAAACGTCCTGGATAAGCTGATTATCGAAGGGTACCGTTTTGACCCGAAAAGCGGAAAAGTAATCTGGGCAATCGACAAGAAGGAAACAGGCAAGGTCAATTACCGGTTAAAAATACTTCGGAAGTCGATGAAGACAGATCTTGTCATGTTCAACTGCAGGGAAACAACAATCTTTGACCTGCTTGAACCGAGAAGTTTTGCCCATATGACCAAGCTTTTTCTCTATGACGGAAGACGGGATGCTCCACCGCAACACTACTGGTACAGCAGGATAGATACACGGGACTCAATAATATCCTCCATTTATACAGAACCGGGTACCATGCTCAAACTGACCCTCTCGGATACGGTTCTGACCAACAAAATGCTGCTTACAAACGGTTCTGTTGAAAACCCCATGGGCACAGGGTACCGTGTCGAACAGTATCCCTCAATCCCCAACACCCTGTTCCATGCCGCCCGTGATGCCTGGACCCTGCTTACACCACGGATTAACAACCTGGAATCCCATGGTATCTATGATGAGAAGATCAACAGCCTCAAAGACAGAGGTTTAAAGGCACTGAACAGGAGCAGAGAGGCCCTCGCCTCACTCACCTATTCCATCAGTCGTGAGGCTGCAGCAGAATCCCTGGCGCTGTCGGCAAGAGTCTATGTGCAGGTGGAAAAGACCCAGAAAGACGTCCTCTTCGGCGTACTCTTCTACATTGCCCTGTTTGTACCGTTTGCCTTCGTCATGGAACGATTCCTCTTTAGTTTTGCCCATATCTATAAGCGGATTATTGGGTTCTCCGTAATTCTTGTTCTGCTCATTGCAATTATCTACAATGTTCATCCAGCCTTTGAACTGGCCTACAGTCCAATGGTGGTTATCCTGGCCTTTTTCATTATCGGTCTCTCCTTCATGGTAACTCTCATCATTTTCTTTCGTTTTGAAGATGAGATGATTCTTCTACAGCGCAGATCCGTCCATAAAAAACCTGTGGAAATCAGCCGATGGAAAGCTTTTGTTGCCGCCTTTTTCCTCGGAGTATCAAATCTGAGAAGGAGGAGAATCCGGACATTACTTACATGCAGTACACTCATTATTCTGACTTTTACTATAATGAGTTTTACCACCATTAAATCCAACCAGAAACAGGTCCGTCTCGACTTTAAACCTGATGCCCCCTACAGAGGACTATTACTCAAGAAAATCAACTGGAAAAGCCTGCCGCCCCAGGCAACAGATATCCTGGTAAATAGTATGACAGCCATCAGCAAACCTGCTCCCCGTATCTGGCTTGAGGGTAAAGATCGAACTAAACCGGTAACAGTTCCCCTGCGCACGGCAACAGCAGAGACAGAACTCCACGGACTGATCGGGCTAAGCCCCAATGAGGCGCAGGTCACCGGGCTTGACGGTCTACTCAGTTCGGGGAGATGGTTCAACGAATCAGATACTCAGTCCATTATCCTGGCAGAGCAGACGGCCCATGAACTCGGCGTCGCGGGGGGGGGGAATATGCAGGTCTCTCTCTGGGGCATTCCTTTTACAGTTATCGGCACCTTCAAAGGGGAGACCCTGGATAAAGCTGCAGATCTGGACGGTGAACCCCTCACCCCGGTAATCTTCCCTGATGAGGCGGGTTCCGACATCTCGGACGCAGAACAGGATGCTCTTGAATCCGGCGACGATATCCTCTCTTTCCAGAGCAGGTATCAGCACATCCCTGCAAATCAGACGGCAATTATCCCGGCAGAAACCCTGCTGGCAGCAGGAGGACAACTTAAGAGCCTCGCCGTAAAACCTGACAGCTCCGCTGATATTCCTGCCATTGCCGGCCGGCTCATCGACAGATTCAATCTGGTAATCTTTGCGGGAGAGGAAGGAGGGGTACGGCTATATAATATCAGCGACACAATGAACTACAGTGGAGTTCCTAACATCATTATTCCATTGCTTATCTCTATTCTCATAGTGCTGAATACCATGATAAGTTCCGTCTATGAGCGTAAAGGTGAAATAGCGGTATATACATCCGTCGGTCTCGCTCCATCCCATGTGAGTTTTCTCTTTGTTGCTGAAGCCATGGCCCTGGCAGTAATTTCAGTGGTGATCGGCTACCTGGTGGCCCAGGTTTCTGCAGCTTTTCTGGCAACGACATCGCTCTGGCAGGGCATTACCGTAAACTACTCATCCATGGCAGGCGTTGCAGCCATGGTTCTCGTCATTATGGTCGTGCTTATTTCCGTTATCTACCCGTCCAGGGTTGCCGCCCGTATTGCCATACCCGATGTCAAACAGACATTTAAACTCCCTGCTCCGAAAAACAACACAATCGAACTCATCCTGCCATTTTTAATGAAATATGAGGAACGTGAGTCCATTGGCGGCTTTATCTACAATTACCTGAATGGTCACCAGGATATATCACACGGACTTTTTTCCACCGGACCCGTACAGGTAACAGCCAACTGTCCAGATATAGATGAAATTATCAAAATGGTTCAGGTAACCGATCACCCGGAGAAGCTCAAGTGCCTCAGCATCGGAACCAGAGTATGGCTGGCACCATTTGATTTCGGCATTCTGCAGTTTGTCGATCTCCAGTTTTGTCCCGCCAGAGAGGGGAACAATTTTCTCGAAATAAAAATATCGATGAAAAGACTGTCTGGAGAATCCGGCATATGGCAGCGTATCAGTAAGTCGTTTGTTTATGAGTTGCGTAAACAGCTCCTTATCTGGCGCTCCATTGATGAGGAGACCCATAAACAGTTACAACTCTCTTTTCAAAAAATTATTACTGCAAAGGATCAATCTGCCAATGTCCACTGATACCACGCAGAACACACCGGATCAGCAGGCTCCGCAAACCATCCGCCTTCGGGCCGGACTGATCGGCATCCTCCTGGCCATAGGGATCTGCCTCCTGACTCCATATAACAATATTTATATGCAGGCGACTCCCCTGGGGGGAGGCCATTTCCCCCTCGCACCTTTTTTTGTCTTTATCCTTCTGGCAATCTGCATCACCATCATTTCCAGGGTTTTCAATTCATCCCTTCTTCTGAACGGCCCTGAACTGCTTATAATATGGATAGAGATGGTTATCGGTTCGGGCATTGCCTATACAGGTTTTGCCCGAACCTTTCTTATAAACCTGACGGCGCCTGTTCACTTCGCCTCCATGGGAAATCGCTGGCAGGAGGTTCTGCACCCCCTTATCCCTCCGGCACTTATCCCCTCGGATCACGGGGCAATTGAGCTCCTCTATAACGGTATCATCGGTGGACGAAGTATGGGATGGCTAGAGATCCTCACCCGGATCCCATGGTTAGCCTGGATCACTCCGCTGCTGGCATGGAGTTTTTTTGTGCTGGTCTGCTACGCCGTCATGCTGATGCTTATCAATATACTTTCCAAACAATGGATCCATAATGAACGAATGAACTTCCCTCTGCTGAAAGTACCGGAAATGCTCAGCAAAGCAGTAGATGAAGGCTCTGTCGGCAGTTTTTTCCTTAACCGCTTCCTCCTGACCGGGCTGGCAATACCGGTACTGCTTCACCTGATAAACGGTCTAAACCTCTACTACCCTTCGGTACCCGCTATCCCGACCCTCATTCTTGCCGGCCCTTATTTTTCAGACAGCGGTCTTCTTGCCGGATTCCACAAGTTGAAAATTTATATCTATCCCGCTTTTATCGGCTTTGCCTTTTTAACCTCCAGGCAGATTTCCTTTTCCTTCTGGTTCTTCTTTCTCGCCGGCTGTCTGCTCTACGGTGTCCTGGATCTCTTCGGCTACTCAATCCCCGCCTCAGAACTGGGAGTCACATTCGGCCCGACCATTGCCAGACCGGAAGAGATGCAGATGATCGGAGCATACGGGGTGTTCTTTCTCTTTCTTCTCTGGCTTGCCAGACAGCATCTGGCGGATGTCTGTAAACAGTCTTTTTTCCTCACCAAACCAGACCCGGACAGAGCTGAATGGTTTGACGTTCGCATCTCTTTCTGGGGAGCAGCAGCCGGACTGACGGTGATAATCTGCTGGTATATCTGGATGGGCATGAGCCCTCTGTCGGCAATCCTTGTGACCAGTGCTTTTTTTATGATAATGCTTGTCGCCACCCGCATTATCTGCCAGGGAGGACTCGCCTATTTCACTCTGACCGCAGCCCCGACGGATGGCATAATAGCCCTCTTCGGTGCCAAAATGATGGCGGGAGCAAGCGGTCTGCTCGCCGGTATGAGCCAGAAGGTTCTCTTTGTTGACCTCCGCGAATCCCTTATGCCTTCCCTCCTTCATGGTCGGCATCTGCACCAGGATAAACGGCCTGCCCTTATGCTTTTTTCCTGTCTGGCCCTCACCATTGTTGTTTCCATGGTATCCTCGGTGCTCGCCATGCTGCTCCTCTGCTACCGCTTTGGCATACGGGAGCTGCAGCTGGACTGGGCAACCAGGACCACTCTTTCTGTTTATGAAAATATTTACAGGCTCACAATATCCCCCCCCGAAACAGGAGGATGGGTGTTTATTTTTGCCATTGCCGGTACCCTTGTCATGCTTCTCCTGGTGTTCTGTTATCACAGACTCTACTGGTGGCCCATTCACCCCATCGGCTACCTTACAGCCTACAGTTCAGCTATGCGTATTCTCTGGATAAGTTTTTTCATTGGCTGGGCCTGCAACGCACTCTGTATGAGGTATGGCGGAATTATTCTCTTCAGGAAACTACAGTTTTTCTTTATTGGACTGATAATCGGTGATTTCCTTATGGGAGGCGGATGGGCGATCATCGGCCTTTTTGCCGACACCAGCTACCAGGTACTGCCCAATTAAAAGCGGATTTATCGGCAGGGCAAAAGCCTCTAGGAGCTTGTCCGAGAGTTGGGAGTAGATGACTTTCTTATAAACCGGATACTCATTAAAAATCAAAAACCATGTATGACGACAAGGAACTGAAAGAATACAGGGATCTTCTCCCCCCTCCTGACCATTTTGAAGAGGGATTTGACTGGAAAACTATCATCGGCGCCATATTTATCGGTTTTCTGATGATGCCGGGCTCCATGTATCTGCAACTTGTAATCGGTCAGGGGATCGGACCGGCAGCACGCTGGGTCACCATCATCCTCTTTGCAGAAATTGCCAAACGTGCTCACTCAGACCTGAAGCAGCAGGAGATTTTCCTCCTCTACTACATGGCCGGAGCGGCACTTGCGTCCCCCTTCTCCGGGCTGCTCTGGAATCAGTATCTGGTGCAGTCGGATGCTGCCCGAATGCTGGGTGTGACCGAATTCATCCCTGCATGGGTGGCTCCGGGCCCGGACTCGCCGTCCATGGTAGAGAGATCTTTTTTCCACAGAGACTGGCTGATACCGATCCTTCTCCTTGTCGGCTCCCAGGTAATCCAGCGTATTGATCACTTCGGCCTGGGCTATGCGTTATACAGGATTACCTCAGATGTAGAAAAACTTCCCTTTCCCATGGCTCCGGTCGCGGCCCTGGGAACAATGGCCCTTGCGGAATCCGCCGAGGAGAAAAAATCCAGCTGGAAGTGGAGGGTTTTTTCCATCGGAGGAGTCATCGGGCTTGTTTTCGGCGCTGTTTATGTCGTTCTTCCTATCGTCTCCGGCCTTATTTTCACAGAACAAATACGGCTTATCCCCATCCCCTGGATTGAACTCACGGGCTATACTGAAGGATTCCTGCCTGCCGTCGCTACGGGACTGCAACTGGACCTGGGTCTTGTTTTTGTCGGCATGGTCCTTCCCTTCTGGGCAGTTATCGGCGGTCTCATCGGGTTGATCATCACCATTATCCTAAACCCGATGCTCTACTCATCCGGGATACTGCACCGATGGCATCCGGGTATGGCCACAGTGGACACCGTTTTTGCAAACAACTTTGATTTTTATATGAGTTTCGGCATCGGTCTCGGCCTTGCCATTGGCGTCATCGGCGTCTACTCCGTTATCCATTCCATCGTCACGAGCAAGGGCGATCGGGGCACCCTCAAAGATCTCTTCAATCCCCCCGAGGGAAGAGGTGATTTCAATTTCTGGATAGCCATTGGCATTTACTTTTTCTCCACCCTGGCCTACGTCGGCCTCTGCGTCTGGCTGGTTCCCTCATTTCCCTGGATTTTTTTCCTTGGTTACGGCTTTATCTACACCCCCATTGTTTCCTATATCACCGCCCGAATGGAGGGTATTGCCGGACAATTTGTCAGTCTCCCTCTTGTCCGGGAGGCAAGCTTCATTGCCGGTGCCCGTTTTTTCGGCTACCAGGGCATAGAGATCTGGTACGCCCCCATCCCGATCCACAATTATGGGGAAGCCACCGTCCAGTTCAGACAGATCGAACTGACCGGAACATCAATCAGAGGCATCATTAAAGCGGAGCTTCTTGTTTTCCCGATTGTCATGGTGGCAAGTCTGGTCTTCTCCCAATTTATCTGGCGCCTCGCCCCCATTCCCTCTGCCAGCTACCCCTTTGCCCAGGAACTCTGGCACCTGCAGGCCCTGAACACTCTTCTTATGCAGACTTCCACCCTGGAAGGAAACTCAATGTTCTACCAAGCCTTAAACGGCACAACAATTTTTTCAGGACTCGGTTTCGGCCTTGTCATGTACGTTATCCTGAGTATTTTCGGCCTCCCGGTCCTGCTTATCTACGGCGTGGTCCGCGGTCTGGGCCAGTCAACACCCCATGGCCTTATTCTGGAAGTCCTCGGAGCTTTTGTAGGAAGATATTTCTTTCTGAAAAAATATGGCCCCATGTGGCGGCAGTATGCCCCTGTACTTCTTGCAGGATTTTCCTGCGGCA
>JAFDME010000165.1 GCA_019306075.1 Deltaproteobacteria bacterium
TCGCAAAAGGATCAAGTGTTCCGGCATGACCGACTTTTTTCATACCTAAAATACGCCGGACCCTGCTGACAATGTTAAATGAAGTCAATCCTGCAGGCTTATCCACCAGAAAAATTCCGGCTTTAAACTCCTCCCCAAAATCCTCATCCCTGCCTGACACTGCCTGCCGGACCAAGTGGTTCACTGAAACGCCATCATCCATATCATGCCCGCGTCAGAGCAGTGCTTATTTCATTTTCCAACTGTGACTGCACCTTTTCAACAGTGGTATCAAAAACCCGAAAACCTGCAGCATTTCTATGCCCGCCGCCACCAAAAATCTTGGCAATTGCAGCGACATCAAATTTACCTTTGGCACGCAAACTGACGGATACCTGATTGCCTGCCCCCTCCTTAACAAAAACTGCAACCAGAACTGAACGCAGAGAACGGGGATAATCTATAAAGCCCTCAACATCATTCATCGTTGCACCGCTCTTTTCAAGCATCATCTGGGTCATGTGCATAAAAGCGACCTGCCCACCCTCATAAAGAGTAACAGTAGCGAGTACCAACTCCATAAGTTTGAGCCTTTCTCTGCTGTAGTTATCATAGAGTTTGCCGCAAACTTCCTGCGGAAGCACACCTTTTTCAACCAGTTCAGCAGCTATGTGAAGAGTTCTCGCCCCGGTACAATCATAACGGAATGACCCTGTATCTGTACAGATAGCCACATAGAGATTGTAGGCAGCCTTAAAATTAATATCTGTATCCAGGGCCAGTGCGAGTTCATAAATCATCTCACCGGTAGAGGAACCTGCAGGATCAACCCACCTTAATGTGCCAAAATTCCTGTGGGAAAGATGGTGATCAATCACGGCAAATGGTACTATCTGCAAAAATTCCTCTTTGTATTTGCCAAGTCTGTATTCATCACCGCAATCGAGTGCAATTACCATAATATCAGCACCCGCCCCATCAACAAACTCCGCCAGTGAGTCAAGACTGGAATCAGCCCGTTCACAACCGGGCAGAAAATCATACAAATGAGAAACGGACTCCTCCAGAAAACAAAATACATTTTTGCCGGAAAGCTCGAGGATTTCTGCAAATCCGAAGAGAGAACCGAGGGCATCTCCATCCGGGTGGACATGAGTCAGTAATACAATATTACCTTTCCCTGCGATAGTCTGTACTATTTCTTCAGGAATAATCCCCGGTTTTTCTGTCATTAGCAATTTCCTGGAATAGAGCATCAAGCTCTTCAACCTTTTCTGCAGTTTCGTCATATCGAAACTGTAGAGCGGGAGTGAAACGCAAATTTAATGTCCTGGCAATATGACTTCGCATAAATCCCTTTGCTCTCTGTAATCCGTTCTCAGCTGATTTTGCCCTTTTACGATTCTCCAATACTGTAAAATAGATACGGGCTATACGCAGGTCGTCAGTCACCTCAACCCGGGAGATATTCACCCCCTGCAGTTTCGGATCTCGCACTTTCCCCACCAGCAGAGTCGCTATTTCAACACGAATGGCATCAGCAACCCGTGCAGACCTTTTTCGCTCTTTCCTGCTGCCGAGGCCAATGGAGTCTAACGTCTGTTTAGGATCCCAGATTGTCACAAGCTTAGTACCTTACCCCAGAACTTCCGTGGCAAAAAACAAGAAATTGAGGAGTGTATTTTGAAATTATGTGCCTGGTAAAGCACCATGGTAGCTATCAAGTCATGCTAAGAAAAATTCCGACTTGTCGGGTTAATTTTCTAATCTTTTACCGAAATTAAAGAGTAGCTGCAACCTCAATCATAACATATGCCTCGAGATTATCTCCAACCTTGACATCATTGAATTTCTCTACACCTATACCACATTCGTAGCCGGAAAGTACCTCTCTCACATCATCCTTGAATCTTCTGAGAGATTCAATTTTTCCTGTGTATATAACAACCCCGTCACGCAGGACCCGTATGCCGGCATTACGCTGGATTTTCCCGTCCACAACGGCGCAACCTGCAATAGTTCCAATTTTCGGTACATGAAAAATCTCACGGACCTCAGCCAGGCCGATAACTTCCTCTTCAAAGGTAGGCTCAAGCATACCCACCATCGCCTTTCTAATATCATCAAGGGCATGGTAGATAACATCATAGGAACGTACATCAACATTTTCTTTTTCTGCAAGTTCTTTGACTTTCATACTCGGCCTGACATTAAAACCAATAATGACGGCATCCGAAGCAGAAGCCAACAGTATATCAGACTCTGTTATTGTTCCTGTTCCCTCATGAAGCACCTTCACCCTGATCGCCTTTGTTGAAAGCTCCTCAGCAGCCTTAGCAAATGCCTCAAGAGTCCCCTGCACATCAGATCTGAGCACAACTCTTAATTCGCGTACTTCACCTTCACTCATCTGCTCAAAGAGTTTATCCAGTGAAATCTTCGTATTTGCACCCAGCTCGACCTCTCTTGCCTTCAGAGCTCTCACCTGCGAGACACTTTTGGCCATCTTTTCATCAGTTACAACAACAAATTCGTCTCCCGCACTGGGAACACCTCCCAATCCCTGAATCTCAACGGGAATGGAAGGACCGGCTTCATCAATATTTTTCCCCTTATAATCAAGCATTGCCCGAACTTTTCCACTGTACCGGCCAACAACAAAATGTTCTCCCAGTCTGACAGTTCCATCTTGAATAAGAACAGTTGCCACAGGCCCCCTGCCCTTATGCAGCTGGGCCTCTACGACTCTACCCCTGGCTTTTCTGTCGCAGTCTGCCTCGAGCTCAAGGATCTCCGCCTGAAGCTGTATCATCTCCATCAGCTCGTTTATGCCGATGTTCTGTTTTGCAGAAGTTTCACAGTACATGGTCTCACCGCCCCACTCTTCCGGGGAAAGATCCAGTTCGGCGAGTTCACGTTTAACCCGATCAATATCTGCATTATCCTTATCAATCTTATTGACGGCGACAATGATGGGCACCTCTGCCGCCTGGGCATGACTTATCGCCTCACGAGTCTGATCCATAACACCGTCATCCGCAGCTACCACAAGAATAACAATATCAGTCACCTGGGCACCACGGGAACGCATCTCCGTAAATGCAGCATGCCCCGGCGTATCTACGAAGGTGACATCCCCGGCATTTGATCGTACGTGGTATGCTCCGATATGCTGTGTAATACCCCCGGCCTCACCTTCAGCAACGTCAGTTTTCCTAATCGCATCAAGGATGGAAGTTTTACCATGATCAACATGGCCCATAACTGTGACGACAGGAGAACGTGGCTGCTTGTCCCCTCCCGATTCAGATTCATTGAGCATCTGTACGCCCAGCTCTTCAGTAATACCCTGTTCAACCTCATAACCAAAATCGGAAGCGATAATAACTGCGGTATCCGTATCAACTGTCTGGTTAATGGTAGCCATTACCCCAAGCCCCATCAGTTTGGCAATCACGTCACTGGCCTTAACCTTCATACGCTGCGCCAGGTCTCCAATACTGATTGTATCATACACTTTAAAACGCTTTTTGCTGGCCTTCATCTCCGAGGGAGGAGAAACAAGCTTAGCTGCCCGTCTGCCGCCCTTTCGCCCTCTTTTTCCACCGTACCCGCCCTGATAATCACTGCCAAAATGGGTGAATCGCACATTTTTCTTGCCCTTTTTTCCGCCACGTCGACGTTCGTCACTTTTGGGGCTGCCAGGGGAACCACTCTTCTTTCCTTTCTTCTTGCCACGGCTATCACTCTCATTAGGAGGCGAAGGAGCCTGGGCGGCCGGAGCTGCTCCGGGCCTTCTTTGCTGAACCGGCCTGCTCACCTTTTTCCTGGGACGTGAGGGGGCCGGTCTCTCTGCTGGTAATTCAATAGTACCAACCACCCGGGCAACCCCTTTGCGCTGGGCAGGTTTTGCCTCAGCCTGCTTAGGTTCCTCCGCAGCAGGTTTGTCAGACTCTGTCTTCTCTACTGCTTCCTCCTCATCAGAAACCTCAGCTGCTTCGGCAGCAACCACTTCCTCTTTTTCCTCCAGACCATCTTCTACAGGAATGACGGGAGGTTCTTCTGCAACATCTTCCTTAAGAGCAGCAGGGTCGGCAATATCAGAATCTTCTTTTACAGCAGTATCTATAATACCACCATCAGCCGCATCCTCAAGTGCCTCATCAACAACTGGAGGAGCTTCTTCCACCTTCGGTTTTTTAATGGTTTTGGCACGTCTCCGTATAACTGCTGATCCTGCTTTACCACTGATTCTCTTCTCAACCAGTTCAGTATTGGTCTTTTTCAGAACAGTATTTCGGATCTGTTCGGCGGTCTCATCATCCACAGTAGAACTGTGGCCCTTGATTTCATACCCCAGTTCCAGCAATTTATCGGCCAAAACCTTACTGCTCATACCGGCCTCTTTAGCCAGCTCATAAACCCTAATCCTGCTCATCCTTCACTCCCGTATTACATCTAAACAGTTCTTCAGCCCGCCTGCATCGACAATCCCTGCGATTCATCAGCAGATAAACTATTCTTATTCTTTTCCTCAAAGGCGAAATATTCTTCCCCATTTCTTCTGGCGAAGGAAACCTTCAGTACATTCTTTTCTCACACAACAGTAAGCTCCACGTCCCTGCATTTTCTGCCCGACATCAATCTGTATTTCACCGTCAGCCCAGACAAATCTGTTCAATTCGTCTTTTATCATTTTTTTTCTGCAGTAACAACAGGTGCGAATGGGTTTTTTCTTCATGGGGACATATTGAAGACTGTGCTCTATTTCTCTACTCCATCAGTATTGCTTGAATCCTGCTCCACTTCCACTTCCGCATCCGCGTCCGCCAAATCTGACTCGACATCCTCATCAGGAACTGCCTCAGGAGTTTCCCCGTCTTCTTCAACTGCCGTGGTCTCGTTTTCGGCAACCGGCTTGTCTTCAAAAGGGTTCTCCTTTGCCTCATCAATCAACACCTGAGCAAACTCTTCATCAATGGCACGTATAATTATAAGATCATCAACACTTTTTTCTGCAAGAACCAGTGTCGACGATATTCCTTTTGAAAAAAGCTGATCAGCCAGAGCCTCATCAACACGATTCAATGCCAGAATTGACTGATATCCTCCATTTTCCAGATTTGCGTAACGCTGTTCACTTTTTACGTCAATACGCCAGCCAAGGAGCCGGGATGCAAGCCGCACGTTCTGCCCCTGTCTCCCTATAGCCAGAGACAGCTGATCATTGGGCACTACAACGAGAAGTGATTTTGCGTCTTCATCAACTCTGACCATACTCACATGAGCAGGCGCGAGGGCATTATATACATATTTGGCAGGGTCAGGACTCCAGGTCACTATATCGATACGCTCTCCCTGAAGCTCCTGCACAACATTCTGGACACGGGATCCCTTCATACCTACACAGGCACCAACAGGATCTACGTCACTTTCAGACGAACTCACTGCAATTTTGGCACGAAAACCCGGTTCCCTGCTTACCCCCATTACCCGAACAATACCTTCAGACATCTCCGGAACTTCCATATTGAAAAGTTTTTCCAAAAACTCGTCACAGGTCCGGGAAAGGATCAGCTGTGAGTCCCTGGCAGTCTGTCGGACTTCCTTCAGGTAGCCTCGTATCCTGTCACCCTGTTTAAAAGATCTCTTGGGAATCTGCTGATCTTTGGGCAAAATAGCATCAGTACGGCCAAGATTTACAATCATATTGCCACGCTCAAATCGCTGAACAATGCCGCTGACAACTTCACCGACACGATCTTTAAACATGTCATAAATCACTTCACGCTCGGCATCCTTCATTTTGTGAATAATAACCTGTTTGGCCGATTGTGCCGCAATCCTCCCCAGATCAGTTATATTCACCATTTTTTCGCCAAGCTCATCGTTCATCCTGACATCAGGATCAAGCTTAACCGCTTCGCTGTAAATGATTTCTGTCTGCTCGTCCACAACCTCATCAACAACAATTCTGAACTGAAATATTTCAACTTCGCCATACTCTTCATTATACCGAACTTCGATATCCCGACGGCTACCGAGTTTTTTCCTGGCTGCAGATTGCACAGCCTCTTCAATTGCCTCTATCAGCAAGGCCTTGTCGAACCCTCGATCTCTGCTTATCTGGTCGATGATACGTTTCAAATCCGATAGCATTTTTTACTCCATCATTATAACTTTCGGCTCCATCCACTGGAGAATACTCTTACAGTCAATATACCCGCAAATCAGGTATATCTCATATGGCCAGTCTGGCCTTATTGATCACCTCATACGAAAATCGTATGAGCTTATTATCTTCCAGTCTCAGACCTATTTCATTTCCATGCACTTCTTCAATTGTACCCTCAAATATTTTTTCGTCATCAATTGCTGCCGACAGTTTCACCCTCGCTTTCTCACCGGTAAAACGACAAAAATCAGCAACTGATCTAAGGGGACGTTCAAGGCCCGGGGAGGAAACCTCAAGATGATATGCATGACCAATTAAATCTTCAACATCAAGATAATGGCTCAGTTCACGACTGACACCGGAACATTGATCCAGAGCCACCCCCTCTGCACTGTCAATGTAAACCCGCAGCACCCAGCCATGGCCTTCCCTGCGAAATTGAATATCAAAAAGCTGCAGGTCCATCCCAGGTAACAACTTTTGGAGAAAACCCCTTACGTTGTCAACAATATATTCACTCATACCGCAAATTCCAGTTACTCATATACCAGATCATCCATAACCGGCACGACCAGGGTACAGACATAAAAAAAAGCGGGCATTGCCCACTTTCAAAACCCTCTCCGTACCGGAACGGCACACAGAAGGTATAACATAAACGTTCAGCCAACGTGGCCAAAACCCTCAACACCTCGTCAGCACAACAATCCCCCTGCATCACAACATACAGAGACAACAGTGTAGCACCAAACAGTAAAACTTGGGTACTCGACCATAATTATATCAACTTGTCAATTATAAAGTACACACCAGTAGAGGATAGGAAAAAAACCAAAGCCCGGAAAAAAGCAATATAAAGAAAACTGACTATGAGTATTTTAATAAAGCTACCTGCGCCGAATAAAAATTAAGTGCTTTGAGATAAAAGAATAAACCGGGATTAAAGAAAATACTATTTGACAAACAGAAATTGTGTATTTATTACATCGACCAGTTTTCCTGAACTTCACGGACTAGAGAGAGTATCGCTCACTACCATATTAAATAGTTGAAATCACAGGACACTCTCTCTGGTGGCAACAGATTTCCTGATTACAGTTCAATGTTTTCAGTAAAAATAATTGCTTTTTGTCTTCAATTCAGTGCAATATTCACCCTGATGATAAAAAATCAGACAGCTTGGATGACAGACTGCTTAATTCCCGATAACAACATCAAATCAACGTAACTTCATACGTACTTATTTATGACTGAGAAAACCTGGTTAAAACACTTCCCGGCAAATTCAAAAAAACGAAAACTCATTTTGAAGGGGAAAATTATGTTGTGTCTTACGCAATCGGCCATCTGGTTTCTATCTGCTACCCGGAAGAAATTGACCCTGCTTACCAGAAATGGGACATCAACAAACTGCCTATTCTGCCTGAGACATTTCCCCTCAAAGGACTTGACGGAACGAAGGGACAACTGAATGCCCTGCAGAAGCTTATTCGACGGAAAGACATTAAGGAAATTATTAATGCCTGTGATGCCGGCAGGGAGGGAGAGTTAATATTTAAATACATAATTAAATATGTGTGGAACAATTCAGTAGCCAAAAAATCATTTAAGCGACTGTGGCTTCAGTCAATGACCCGGGATGCCATCAGAGAAGGTTTTTCCCATTTGAGAAAGAGTGAAGAAATGATGCCTCTCGAAGATACGGCCCTGTGCAGGTCTGAATCAGACTGGCTCATCGGCATCAATGCAACAAGAGCGCTTACCGGCTTTAACTCAAGAAAAGGGGGGTTCTTCCTTACACCCTGCGGTAGAGTTCAAACGCCGACACTTTCATTACTGGTTAAAAGGGAGCGAACCCGCATGACATTCGTTCCCCGAGCCTACTGCAACCTTTACGGAAAATTTGTCTACAACAACTCCTCTTACAGCGGTAAGTGGATCGACCCCGGTTTTTCCAGGGACCCTGATGATTCCTATAAACGTGCCGATCGCATCTGGGTTCCTGCAGAAGCTGATGAAATAATCGCCAAATGTAGTGGGAAACCTGCACAGGTTGAGGAAAAAAGTAAAAAGGTTACCCAGCGTTCCCCGCAGCTGTATGATCTGACCTTCCTCCAGAGGGAGGCAAATTCACGTTTTGGCTTTTCTGCCAAAAATACACTATCGATTGCGCAGGCCCTCTACGAAAGACATAAGGTACTCACTTATCCGAGAACGGACAGTAAACATCTGCCGGAGGATTTTCTGCCAACAGTTAAAAAAACGGTGAAAAGTCAAACCGGGTGGAAACTTTCCCAATTTGCTGAAACGGCAATTTCAAACAAATATATCAAGTTCAATAAGCGTATCTTTGACAATAAAAAAATCTCAGACCATCACGCAATAATCCCCACAACCAAGGTACCATCCAACCTCTCTGAGGCGGAGCTGAAAATCTACAAACTTGTGGCCCAGCGGTTTCTCGCGGTTTTTTTCCCGCCGGCAATCTTCCTTAATACCAGGCGACTGTCTGTTGTTAAAGATGAGACATTTCTCACCGAAGGGAAAATTTTACAGGATCCCGGCTGGAAAGTGATATATGGTGTCGAGTCCGGCAGGGATGGTGACAAAATTCTCGATCCGATTCCGGCGACGGCAGAAGTGTCCTGTAACAGTATCAACAAGGAATCCCTTAAGACCAAACCACCCCCGAGGTTTAACGAAGCAACTCTTCTTTCGGCAATGGAAAACTCTGATAAACTCATTGACAATGAAGAGCTTGCCGATGCCATGAAGGAACGGGGCCTTGGTACCCCGGCTACCAGGGCTGCAATTATTGAAAAATTAATAAAAGAAAAATATGTTGTCAGGGAAGGTAAAGAACTCACCCCGACAGGCAAAGCATTCGAGCTTCTCGCCCTTCTGGAGGCGATGAAGATTGATGTCCTTGCCTCACCTGAAATGACAGGTGAATGGGAATATAAACTCAATAAGATCCTTAAAGGGGAGTTGACCCGTGATAAGTTCATGGCCGAAATTCGCGCTATGACCCTTCATATAATTAATCAGGTGAAAAATTTTGAGGCTAAAGGCAATAAAGCGACAGCTCCCTTCAGCCCGGTAAACGATATAGTCTTTTATGAAACCCCCACTCACTATGTTTCGGAGGACGACAAAATCTCAATCCGAAAAATCCTTGGGGGAAGAGTAATGAAGGAAGAGGAAATTGTGTCCCTGCTCTCGGGTAACACCCTCGGTCCTTTCAGTGACTTCAGATCCAAAAAGGGAAAACCTTTTTCCGCCTCCTTGCGTTTTCAAAGTGGTAAAATCGAGTTTCTCTTTGCGGACTCTATGGCAGACCTTGATATAGACGCTATCAAGCAAAGCAAGCCGCTGGGGCTCTCTCCTGTCGATGAAACGCCTGTATTTGAAACTCCTTTGGCATTTATGTCGGGGTCAGCTCTTGACGGAGACGAAAAGAAAGGGCTGAGAATCAGTAAGATCATCCTCTCAAAAGAGCTTAGCAGGGAAAACATAGAACAGCTCTTATCAACTGGTAAAACTGAACTTATAAAAGAATTTATCTCAAAGAAACGACGACCATTTGACGCCTACCTGCTGCTGAACGACAAAGGCAAGATCAGCTTCGAATTTCCACCAAGAAAATCGCGCAGAAAAACAGCTCAGAATTGACATTCCCCAGAGGGGGGTAACCCATTATGAAACAGATTAAACAAGAATATCAGGAAAAAAGCGGGAATGTGCTTGCTCAGATATGTGCTCAGACTGCCCTTGACACCAAGGCGGAGGAACTGATCATTTTGGACGTCAGGAAGCTTACGACCTTTACCGAATATTTCGTTATCATGAGCGGCAGGTCGACACGGCATGTTCAAGGTCTTGCAGAAGCAATCGAAGGAAAATTGCGCTCCAAGCGGGTCAAGGCATCAACGGCGGAAGGACTACAGGATGGAATGTGGGTTCTACTCGATTTTGATGATGTGGTTGTTCATATCTTCTACCATGAACAACGTAAATTTTACGACCTGGAAGGTCTCTGGCATGAAGCAAAGCGGGTTAAGGTTGAAATAGAGCAGAAGCAGACCAGTTAGTACTCTGAGAACTCTTTATTAATTTTGCCGAAAAAGATTTTCGTGGAACTACTTTTCCTTTTTCGGGATTAAATTCAAGACACAGAATATCGCCATTTTTTTAAGGGCGGTCACCTTTTTCTGAACATTACCAATTATGCAATATTTAAGCACAAGGGGAGGAATCTCACCTCTATCATTTACTGACGCTGTAATGATGGGCCTTGCTGAAGATGGAGGTCTGCTCCTTCCCCGGACAATACCACGCATCGACAGTGAAACACTTGCGTCTTGGAGCGGACTGAACTATCCGCAGCTCGCATTTGAGATAATGTCCCGATTCATTGACGATATCCCCTCCAGTAATCTTAAAGACATTATTCATCGCTCATACGCAACATTCAACAGCGAAGAAGTCACTCCCCTTGTACACCGGGGAGACCTCCATATTCTCGAACTCTTCCACGGACCCACCCTGGCATTTAAGGATATTGCCCTGCAGTTTCTTGGCAACCTTTTTGAATACCTGCTGAATAAGAATGATTCGATTCTCAATATTATCGGGGCAACCTCAGGAGATACAGGCAGTGCTGCCATTTATGGCATCAGGGGTAAAGAGAGATTGAACATTTTCATCCTCCATCCTCACCAGCGTGTCAGTCATGTGCAGGAAAAGCAGATGACCACGGTAACCGACAGGAATGTTTTCAATATTGCCATAAGGGGTTCTTTTGACGAAGGTCAGGCAATTGTAAAAACCCTCTTTAATGATATCGAATTCAAGAACAAATATCACCTTGGTGCAATAAATTCAATCAACTGGGCCAGAATTCTCGCCCAGGTTGTTTATTATGTATACAGTTGTCTTCATGTTCTGAGTCACGAGAAAGACTGCTCTCTTGACTTCACTGTACCCACAGGTAACTTCGGAGATATATTTGCCGGTTTTATTGCAAGGAGAATGCTGCCGGCCGGTACTGTTCGTCAACTGGTGCTAGCCACAAACTCCAACGATATACTTTCCCGTTTTGTCAACCAGGGCACCTATTCTCGCGGCGAAGTTAAGATAACAAGCAGTCCGTCAATGGACATTCAGGCTGCCTCAAACTTTGAACGTTATCTCTATTATCTGGTAGACAACGATTCAGCCAGGACCAAAGACCTTATGGAAGAATTTGGCAAAAACGGAGCCCTTGATCTGACCGATTACCGGGAGCAGATTCGCCGTGATTTTGTCTCCGCGTCAGTTTCAGATGAGGAAGTTTCCAGTACCATTTCGCGATTTTTCAATGAACACGACTACATCCTTGACCCTCATACTGCTGTCGGGGTAAAAGTGGCCGAAGAATTCAAAACAGCCGGAGTCCCCATGGTCACTTTTGCAACAGCACATCCTGCAAAATTCGGCGAAGCGGTCGAGGAGGCCATTAAAACAGTTCCTCCCTCCGACGAGGTTCTTTCCGGAATCTTGAATGCTGAATCAAAATGCAAAATCATGGCTGCCAGCAGCAAAGATATTCGGGATTATGTTACACGGCATGCTCTCAGAACGGCGAAACAGAAGAGGCAGACGACCTGATCAAACAAGGTACGTCAGCCTTGACTTTCTTGACAGACTGCTCTAATGTCAATTCCACAAAAGCCTGTGATAAACACTCTACATAATTTTCATTTCCTCTCTGTTCAGCCTCGCTCCTCTTCACCGCTGAGAAGGGGGGAGATAATTCGCAGGAT
>JAFDME010000166.1 GCA_019306075.1 Deltaproteobacteria bacterium
GATGTCAGCAGTAATAATCGAAAATGGTCGGGCAGTTGCATTTATTTACCACCAAAACCGGTTGGGAGTGAAAGGAATACTGAAAGAGTTCCGTTTGTTGAAGCCAGTGCAATTTACATGATAAAGCAGCCATTGTCCATTTCTTGTTCCAGCTTTCTGGCAGGATCCAATCTGTTGGCTCCTGTCAGTGGGTAATTCAGCCCTCTTGACAATAGTTGCGATCTGGATTACTGAACATATGCACTCAAACTCATTTCTATTGATTGAAAATTATGTCGCCGAGACCGAAAAAAATACGAAGATGTCGTGGAGAGTTCTGTGGCCGTGCTTTTAAACCAACCGGTATACCACTGTCCGAACTCAAACAGATCATCCTGTATCGGGATGAACTTGAAGCCTTAAGATTATGTGATGCTGAGGCAATGACCCAGGAAGAGGCCGGTCGGAGCATGGGGGTCTCCCGGGGGACGATTCAGCGGATTATTACTCTTGCCAGAAAAAAAACAGCGCAGGCATTGACGGAAGGGCATGCGCTGGTTTTTGTTGATGATACCGGGAAAGATGGATAGCGCCTTATTCTGGAACTTTTGCCAAATAAAAGGGTTATCCAGTCATACTGGAAAAATTTCCGGTTTGTCGGATCAGATGTTTTCCCGTGTTTTATTAAAAATGATATCAGGCCACTTCTCCATAAAGTAGTTGAGCATCCAGTTGCTTTGTGCCAGGTAGGTTAAAAAACCTTCAGAGTCGCGGGCAAGGGCTGCCTGGTTCTTCCGTTCAAATTCTGCCAGAGCTTTCCTGTCGTTGCAGTGTACCCAGCGGGCAGCCTGGTAGTCGATCCCTTCGTAGATTGCGTCAACCCTGTACTCGTTCTTTAAGCGGGCCATCGTCACTTCAAACTGCAGAACACCCACCGCACCCATGATGAAGTCTGAACCGATAAGCGGACGGAACACCTGGATTGCTCCCTCCTCGGCCAGTTGGGTCAATCCTTTCTGTAGCTGCTTCATTTTAAGCGGGTTTTTAAGAAGAATCCGGCGGAAGTGCTCAGGTGCAAAATTTGGAATTCCGGTAAATTTCAGCTCTTCTTTCGGGGTAAAGGTGTCACCTATTTTAATGGTTCCGTGATTGTGCAGGCCAATAATGTCTCCCGGCCATGCCTCTTCAACATTCTCTCTCTCCTGGGCCATGAATATTGTGGCATTTGAAAGGGCAATGTCTTTTCCAAGGCGGTGGTGTTTTACTTTCATTCCGCGGGTGAACTTTCCGGAACATATACGAAAAAAAGCGATTCTGTCCCGGTGAGCCGGATTCATATTTGCCTGGATTTTGAAAACAAACCCGGAAAAAATTTCTTCTTCCGGGTTAACGTTCCTGGTTGCAGTCTGTCTGATACCGGGCGGGGGGGCCATTTCGACAAAACAGTCGAGCATTTCCTGGACGCCGAAGTTGTTGATGGCACTGCCGAAAAAGACCGGTGTCTGACTTGCCTCGAGATAGTGGTCATATTCAAAAGGGTTGGCTGCTCCTTCAAGAAGTTCGATGTCCTCGCGTAACTCATCCGCCTGGCTTCTCAGCAGTTCATCAACCTTCGGATCGTGGAGATCATTGATCAGGATACCGCTGTTATTAAAAGCAGTCTTGCCCGGGGTGAACAGATGCAGAGTTTTGTGAAAGAGATTGTAAACACCTTTGAATGTTTTTCCCATACCGATAGGCCAGGAGAGGGGCGTGCATTCAATCTGCAGCTTATCTTCAATTTCCCCCATAAGATCAAGAGGGGAGAGACCCTCGCGGTCAAGTTTGTTGATAAAGGTAATAATTGGTGTGTTGCGCATTCTACAGACTTCCATCAGTTTTTCAGTCTGTTTTTCAACACCTTTTGCACTGTCAATGACCATGATGGCGGAGTCGACTGCAGTGAGTACCCGGTAGGTGTCTTCGGAAAAATCCTGATGGCCGGGTGTGTCCAGGAGGTTAATTTCGAAATTTCTATAGGTGAATTTCATTACGGAAGTGGTGACGGAAATACCACGTTCCTGCTCAATCGCCATCCAGTCACTGGTTGCGTGCCGTTCCGCTCTTTTTGATTTGACTGCACCCGCCATATTGATGGCACCGCCAAAGAGAAGCAGTTTTTCGGTCAGTGTCGTTTTGCCGGCATCAGGGTGACTGATAATTCCAAAGGTACGCCGTCTGGCTATTTCCCTTTTGAGTTGTTTGCTCATGGATTAGATTTGGCTTTGATTTATATGTTGAACCTATTATTATAAAGGCACACAAAGAAAACCAAAGATAGGCTCTTTTCACTATAATGCAAACAGAAAACGAAAGAGATGGAAAATAGACGAAGTGTCCTTGTTACCGGCGGATGTGGTTTTATCGGCGCAAATTTCATTCATCTGCTGCTTAAGGAATATCCTGACTGGCGGGTGGTCAATCTCGATAAACTGACATATGCCGGAAATCTGAAGAACCTGCAGACTGTTTCCGAAAGTGACAAGTATCGTTTTGTCAGGGGAGATATCTGTGATGCTGCCCGTGTAACTGGAATCTTTGCTGATGAAAAAATAGATACAGTTGTTCATTTTGCTGCCGAATCCCACGTTGACAGGTCGATCACCGGGCCGGCGGATTTTGTGCAGACGAATATTGTAGGAACCTTCACTCTGCTTGAGGCAGCAAGAAAATCCTGGCTTGAAGGTAGTCCGCGGGCTGAAAATTTATGTTTTTTACACGTGAGTACGGATGAAGTGTACGGATCTCTTGGGGACACCGGGTTTTTTACTGAAACGACACCCTTTGATCCCCGCTCCCCCTACTCGGCTTCAAAGGCCTCCTCTGATCACCTGGTCAATGCATATTTTCATACTTATGGCCTGCCCGTACGCATAACTAATTGTTCCAATAATTACGGTCCCTACCAGTTTCCTGAAAAACTGATTCCTCTGGTGTTTAATAACAGTATGAAAGGTGAGCAGCTTCCGGTGTATGGAGATGGTAAGAACGTTCGTGACTGGCTCTATGTTAAGGATCATTGTGAAGCCATTGTGGAGGTAGTAAAAAAGGGAAGATCCGGACAGTGCTACAATATAGGCGGCAACAATGAAAAGCAGAATATCGAGGTGGTAACTCTTATCTGTGATCTCCTTGATAAAAAGCTTGGGTTGCCGGAATCAGGGCAGCCGCGCAGATCACTGATTACCTTTGTAAAAGACAGACTGGGACACGATCGGAGATATGCCATTGATGCTGGAAAAATTAAAGAGCAGCTTGGCTGGGAGCCCGGGGTAAGTTTTGAGCAGGGTATGGAAAAGACGGTGGACTGGTATCTTGCGAATCAGGAGTGGGTTGCCGACCTTGTTGATGGTTCTTATAAGCAATATTACGATAAAATGTATGGTAGGTAGGAGACAGTCTCTGCAGGGCAGCCTGTTATTTTCCAGTAAAAATAAATTTGATCTGAATCATGAAAATCAGCAAAACAGTAATCCCGGAAGTGCTTACCATAGAACCTGAAGTTTATGGTGATGAGAGAGGATTTTTTTTTGAGAGTTTTAATCAGAGAATCTGGCGGCAAAGTACGGGGATAGAGCGTCCATTTGTTCAGGACAACCATTCCCGCTCAGTAAGGGGAGTACTGCGAGGCATTCACTATCAGATCAGGCAGGTGCAGGGCAAACTCGTCCGTGTTGTTGCCGGTGAGGTTTTCGACGTGGCTGTTGATTTACGCCGGAGTTCTCCCACATTCGGCAGCTGGGTGGGTGAGTTTTTGAGTGCTGAAAATTTCCGGCAGTTCTGGATTCCTGAGGGGTTTGGCCACGCCTTTGTCGTTCTTTCGGAAAGTGCCGAGTTCCTCTACAGAACCACTGATTTCTGGGCTCCTGAATATGAGCGCTGCATTCTCTGGAATGATCCTGAACTGAATATTCGCTGGCCCATAGATTTTGCCCCGCTGCTTTCGGATAAAGATGGAAAGGGAACTTTATTGAAAGATGCGGATATTTATGAATGAGCTTATACCTGACTTTTAAATTCGGAGACGAATCTATGCATAGGCGATTAAAGAAGAACATTCTGTTGTTGGGATTTTGTCTTGTTATGTTGGCAGGAGGGTGTGCGTCATTTGGTGACAAATCAAAAAAAGTTATTCTGCAGAATCCTGAGACTATGGAGTTTGTTGACTGTAAGGTGGACAAGTGGGGTACGAAAAAGTCTTTTGAGACGAATGAAGAGTGTGTTAAGAATTATCAGGCCAAAGGGTATGTTATCTGGGGCGAGCGATAAGAGTCTGTCAGGGCTTGTAGTATGGAATCCATCTCTGGATTTTTTTGGTAAGCAGTCCATTGTCTGCTAAGGAGGCCAGGTAGCTGTTTGCTTCGTTGAGCAGCTTTTGATCATCGGGCCGCACCCCCCATGCCAGATATTCCTTTGTCAGCGGGACAGTGACGGGAATAAGTCCATCGTCGTTGTGTTGAGAGGCCAGGTAGAGGATTCCTGGCAGGTCATAGACAAAGGCATCCAGACTGCCGGACAGGAGTGCTTTGACGGCTTCTGTTGAGTTTGTGAACTGTGATCTCAGCTTGTTCACTTTATTAATGTCCTGGATAAAATAATCTCCTGTGGTTCCTTCTATAGTACCTACTTTAACCGTCGGGCTCAGCAAATCTGCTGCTCCGGAACCAAACTTTCTTCTGTCAGTGCGTCTGATAAGGGATATCTGACCGGAGATCAAATAAGGGGTGGTAAAACTGATTCGGTATTTTCGGGAGTTGGTGATTGTCATTCCGGACATTATTATATCTGTTTTGCCGCTGAGAAGAGCGGGGATCTGATCTTTCCACCTGATGTGGATCAGTTTGAGCTGCCGCCCGGTGTAATCAGCAAGACCTTTTGCAAAGTCCGCTTCAAGCCCGGTTATTTTGCTGTTCTCTTTGTAGGCAATGGGTGGATAGTTTGTCGATATACCCACCTTAAGAGGAGGGACAGATCCTTCATGTGTTATACTGTTTGGTGAATTTGTCTGTACACAACCACCAGTGAAAAGTATCAGGGTTATTATGAGTGTAATCTGTTTCATGGTAGGTATCCTGTAGCCTTGTTGCAGATATTTTGCAAGGTACCCATTTGTCTTGCACGAACACCCTGCCCGGCGACACCATAACATGTTGCTTTCGAGATGGAAAACAGTTTGTTATATAGGGGAGGGGAATCAGGGAGGAGATGGAGGAATTTATCGGTTTTTTCTTCTGAGCAGAGATCCATCGGAGAGTGTCAGTATATCAGGATCCTCCGTCCTGAATACAGCTAATCCGTCGAGTGATTCCAGGCGATAACGTTTGGGATAGTTTTCCTCGCCATCATAATGAGGTGTAATCACCTGACTGACAATTACCTTTTTCAGCTCTCTGGCTTCATTTTCAACAGTGAAAGAAGCGATCTGTTCCTCTACTATTTTTTTTATCATAACTCAGGCTGTCTGTATAAACAATGGACACTCGGTTTCCTGAATTGATACAAAATGCAGGACAGGCTCCTGGATGGAATTAATATTGCTATCATAAAGGTTGGTAGAGAGCAAGTGGGGAATCACTTATTTTTCAATAGGTATTTATACCTATTTCCCCGGTGCTGGCAGGTAAAATTTCTCCGTGTTCTTTGCAGGAAGAAGTACAGTCAGGGGAAAAATGGGGGTGAAGGTGGCACATTGATTCATTAATCGTTATTGTCCTCCAGTGTGGCACTATTTTATTGACTGGTGCGCAGTGACAGGCGGTTACAGGTAGAAACGCTCAATATGAAAAATAACGGGAAAGAGATAATAATGGAAAAAATTACGGTTAAAAACCCTGTTGTGGAGTTGGATGGCGATGAGATGACCCGCATTATCTGGCAGTTTATAAAAGATAAACTTATTTTTCCGTATCTTAATCTGGATATCCAATACTATGATCTGGGTATAACTCAGCGGGATAAAACTGATGATCAGGTTACCGTCGATGCGGCTCATGCTGTTCTGCAGGCAGGAGTGGGAATTAAATGTGCTACCATTACTCCGGATGAAGCAAGGGTGGAGGAGTTTGGCTTGAAAAGAATGTATCGTTCTCCCAATGGGACCATTCGTAATATTATTGGAGGTACTGTATTCAGAGAGCCGATAATGGTAAAAAATGTGCCGCGGCTGGTAACCACCTGGAAGAAACCCATCTGTATCGGCAGACATGCCTTTGGCGATCAATACAAGGCTACAGATTTTGTGGTGAAGGGGAAAGGACGATTGACCGTGACCTTTACTCCTGAAAACGGCAGTGAGCCGAAAAGCTTTGACGTGTATGATTTTGAGGGCGATGGCGTGGCTATGACCATGTACAATACTGATGAGTCAATCTACGGCTTTGCCCACTCATGTTTTAATCAGGCGATCAATAAAAAATGGCCACTTTATCTTTCCACGAAAAACACTATTCTGAAAAAATATGATGGACGGTTCAAGGACATTTTTGAAGAGGTATATCAACAGGATTACAAAAGTGTCATGGATGGGCTGGGAATTTTTTATGAACACAGGCTGATTGACGATATGGTTGCCGCCGCCCTGAAGTGGGAGGGAGGGTTTGTCTGGGCCTGTAAAAATTATGACGGCGACGTTCAGTCTGATATACTGGCTCAGGGCTTCGGATCTCTGGGGCTCATGACCTCCACCCTGGTTACACCTGATGGAAAAACCATGGAGGCGGAAGCGGCGCATGGAACCGTTACCCGTCATTTCAGGGAACATCAGAAAGGCAACCCTACCTCCACAAATCCGATTGCATCCATCTTTGCCTGGACCAGGGGATTGGCTTTTCGCGGAAAACTTGATGGCAATGAAGATTTAATCAGCTTTTGCGAGACCCTGGAGAGGGTCTGCATAGAGACTGTTGAGAGCGGTAAAATGACTAAAGATCTCGCTCTCTGTATTCACGGCAAGGGTATGACTGAAGAACACTACCTGAGCACGGAGCAGTTCCTTACAGTTTTGGATGAGAATCTCAGGGCAGTTCTTATTCGTTAGCCAAAAACAAGTTGTCCTCCGGAAAAACCAAGGCCTCCCGCACACGCAAGACAGAGGATATAGAGGAGGAATATTTTTTTTGCCGTCCCTCCTCTTCTTTTCTCGATAATTGAAAATGCAAGGAGAAGAGTGAGGAGTGTGGCTAATATCATTTTGATGATGATATACGTATTCCATTCTCCCTCCATGAGTTGCTGCCAGTCAAGTATCCCTGCTGAAATAACCGGAAAAACACCGAAAAATGCCAGTATGGAGCAGTAGTATGCCGCTGTGTCCAGATTCCTCCCTTTCCATATCAGGAAAAAAAAAAAAAAAACAAC
>JAFDME010000167.1 GCA_019306075.1 Deltaproteobacteria bacterium
CCATAGCAGTCGGCCAAGTTCCTTATGAATTTCATCAACAGTCGCCTTACCGGCAGGACCATCACTGCTATTCTGCAGGAGTTTATCAATCCTGTCCTCCACCTCACGTTTTGAGTCTTTAAAGGGAGTTTCTGTACCCAGAACCTTCTCAAAACTGTTAGTGCCAAGATAATGGGCAATGGAAGTGGCAATGATAAAATATCCATCCGCCAATCCCTGCATCAGTGCACTGGCACCCAGCCGGTTGGCTCCATGGTCGGAGAAATTACACTCACCAATGGCAAAAAGACCTGGAATGGTTGTCATCAGATCATAGTCAACCCACAGGCCACCCATGGCATAGTGAACGGCAGGGTAGATGAGCATCGGTTCCTCAACCGGGTTACTGTCGGTTATTTTTTCATACATCTGAAACAGGTTGCCATATTTTTTCAAAATGGTTTCTTCCCCGTCTCTCTTTATTGCGTCTGCAAAATCAAGGTAAACTGCAAGTCCGGTATTGCCCACACCTTTGCCGGCATCACATTGCTCTTTAGCATTTCTTGATGCAACATCCCTTGGAACAAGGTTGCCGAAACTGGGATACTTATTCTCCAGATAATAGTCGCGCTCATCCTCTGGAATTTCCAGGGGATGACGTTTATCACCGACTTTTTTCGGAACCCATACGCGACCGTCATTCCGAAGACTCTCACTCATCAGTGTAAGTTTAGACTGATAATCACCATGCACAGGAATACAGGTGGGATGTATCTGTATAAAAGAAGGGTTGGCAAATCCGGCCCCACGCTTATGAGCGCGCCAGGCAGCAGTAACATTAGAAGCCATTGCGTTGGTCGAGAGATAGTATGCATTTCCGTAGCCGCCGGTTGCAAGAATAACCGCATCCCCGTAGAAGCTCTCAATTTTACCGCTCATAATATCTCTGACGGTGATTCCTCTCGCTCGTCCATCAACGAGAACAATATCCATCATTTCACGCCGATTGAACATTTTTATATTGCCGGCATGAATCTGTCTTGATAAGGCGCTGTAGGCACCAAGAAGCAGTTGTTGTCCGGTCTGCCCCCTGGCATAAAAGGTTCTGGATACCTGGGCTCCACCAAATGATCTGTTGGCCAGGGTTCCACCATACTCACGGGCAAAGGGAACACCCTGGGCTACACACTGGTCAATAATCTCGTTGCTCACTTCGGCAAGCCTGTACACGTTTGCCTCTCTCGCTCTGAAATCACCACCTTTAATGGTGTCATAGAACAACCGGTGGATGGAATCCCCGTCATTCTGATAATTTTTAGCGGCATTAATGCCGCCCTGTGCCGCAATAGAGTGGGCACGACGGGGACTGTCCTGTATGCAGAAGGTTTCAACTTCATATCCCTGTTCAGCAAGGGTGGCGGATGCGGATGCTCCGGCGAGACCTGTTCCGACTACGATAACCTTAAATTTTCTTCTGTTGGCAGGGTTAACAAGTTTATTGGAAAATCTGTGGTTTTTCCATTTCTCTGCAAGGGGGCCTGAAGGTGCGCGTGAATTGAGTTCCATAGTAAAACCTTGGCTAGTTTCTGTTTCTGTGATAGAGAGCTTAAAAATTTCTGCTACCCGAAAATGATAGACAGAAGTCGAGGAGGAGAAGAGGCTTCAATTAGAAAGAAGCGCCAAGCCCTGTCATAAAGTAAAGTGGTATCCCGGCAAACATAATAAGAAAAAACAGTGGGAATATCAGAGTCAGCTTGGAAATAATAAAATTATACCTTGGGTGATTTACGCCAAATGTCTGCAGCATACTCCAGAAACCGTGACTCAAATGAAAGGCAAGAGCAATAAATGAGACAATGTAAAAAAGGCTGTAGGTAAAACCACCCAGCAGTTGTTTAACAGTTTCAGAGATAGGTACATCTTCGGCAGAAAATGTAAAACTGAAAATATGTACCAGGAGAAAGGCCAGAATGATAAGCCCGGTATAAGGCATCGTCTCCGAGGCAAAGGTATTTTTGACAACCCGTGTCGAGACGGCGTATCTTGACCTGGACACTTTCCAGTTCTGGTAAAACAGAAACAGTCCGGTACCTATGTGCAGGAGAAAAATCAGCAGAAAAAGAGTACTGAAGACCAGGACAATCAAGGGGTGACTGTGAAGCTCATCCGCATAACCCTGGAAAACCTCCCGGCTCATATAGATGGTTGCGTTGCCGGCCACATGGGTACAGAGAAACAGAAACAGCAGCAACCCGGTAGTTGCCATGATCATTTTTTTACCAATTGATGATATTAAAAAACTGACAAACCACATAACCACTCCTTCGTGTAAAAGATTGTAATATCGTTTCTGCGACAGACGGCTGACAAAATTAAAAATTAATTTGCTTTTGATAATATAGAAAAATTATAAAAATAAAAGGAAAAATTTATTTTTCAGGACCCTGCACTTGCTGATTTTCATTTCGGACCTACTATATGTGAGGATTTTTTAATATTATCAACATAATTCCCATAAGTTATTCAGATCATGATTTATTCATCAATTATATTCGACCTTGACGGCACTCTTCTTGATACATTGACAGATATAGTCGAATCAGTCAATTCAGTGCTTACTGAGCATCAGTTCCCGATCCACACCAGGAAGACTTATAAAATGTTTTTAGGAGATGGCCTCCATAACCTGATCACCAGGAGTGTTCCTGAAAGTACATCAGAGCCGGTTATTTTGAAATGCTGCGACTCGTTTACCGATATTTATGCAAAAACCTGGATGAAAAATTGTTGTCCATACGCAGGTGTTAACACGATGTTAAACAGTTTCTCCGATCAGCAAATCAAACTGGCTGTACTTTCCAACAAACCCCATGCATTTACCCGGAAGTTCGTGGAAAGATTTCTTCCCGGTAAAATTTTCAGTGCCGTCTTTGGCCAGAGAGATGAAGTAGAAAAAAAGCCTCACCCTGCCGGTGCACTTGCCATCGCCGCAATTCTTGGACAGGCTCCCGCTGAAATTCTGTTTGTCGGTGACAGTGATATTGATATAAAAACTGGAAAAGCCGCAGGTATGGGTACCGTTGGTGTCTCGTGGGGATATCGGCCTGTCAAAGAACTTATCGAAAATAGGGCTGATATTATAGTGAATAGTCCTCTGGAGATTGTGGAATATGTCCTATCTGCCACCTGAAATAGCCCCTTATATCAAATATGCTGCGCCACCAGTGATTGGGGCCGTAATAGGTTATGTAACTAATCGGGTGGCCATAAGAATGCTGTTCAGACCTTTAAAAACCTGGCGAGTTGGAGGGGTACGCGTCCCTATGACCCCGGGAGTAATTCCGGCCAAACGTGAAGATCTTGCAGAAAACATGGGGGAGGTTGTTGGTGACCATCTGCTCACCGGCAGAGAAATCAGTGATGGTCTGCAGCAGGATAATTTCCAGAAACAGCTTTTATTGCTCATAGAAGAGAAAATAATTTCTCTTATGGAGGAGGACCTTGACAATCTCCCCTCGCTTATTCCTGACAAATACAACGTCTATTTTGACATAGCCCGTAAAACTGTTACCTATCAGATTAAAGGAAATATTCATACGTTCATCAATTCAGAGGAATTTTCATCAATTGTCGGGGCAATGGTGGATAATCGTATCGAAGATTTCCTCAATCATGACTTGAGTTCAATTATTTCTGATGGTAATCGGGACGCTCTCTATCAGTTTGTCGAAAAAAATATGGCAAAGATGTTTGCCAGTATTGAGATGGAACAATGGGTGAATGACTTTGTCCATCAGAAAGTTTATGCCGCGCTGCAGCAGGAGAAATCCATTGCTGACTTTCTGCCCGAATCCCTCCATGAATTGCTGCTTGCCACTATTGAAAAACAGACAGGTCCACTTCTTCTTAAACTCTCTACCCTTGTAAGCGATGAAGACGTTCGGGAAAAAGTAGTCAAAGGTGTCTGCAGCGGTGTCGACGGTTTTATTGAATCACTTGGATCCATGGCTGATATGGTTCGGGGTTTTCTCAATATGGAGACCGTTGAGAAAAGAGTCCATGAATATCTTGAAGAAAAAAATGATGATATTGTCGCCTGGCTGCAGTCTGAAAAGGTTCATTCCCGTGTAAAAACTTCCATTCGTGAAAAAAGTCTCGATTTCATTCATAAACCCGTTTCAAGTTATGTATCTGCAGATGATGATCAGGTTGTCGAAGATTTCTGTGCTCAGTTTACCAGACAACTCCTGCTTCTTATCCGGGGCAGGGAGGTGGCAACAACACTTTCGGTTATGATCAGGTCAAATGTTGAGAATTATATTGATTCCGGGGATATAAAAATAAAATCAGTTGTATCTGAGCTTATGGGACAGGAATCAATACTGGCCGGGAAACTCTGGTTTAAAGGAGAAATACTCTCCCTCATTAAATCTGACCGGACGCTTTCTTCCATAGATTCTATGATTGATTCACTGGTCGGTGACCTGCTGAACAGACGAATTGGCAGACTGGCAAGAATTATCCCTGTCGGAGTGAGAAATGGAGTTTCAAGGGCTGTCACAAATCTGGCATCTACTATGCTCAAAACAGGGATCCCCAATCTGGTAAAAACACTCAACATTAAAAAAATTGTTACTAAAAAAGTTAATTCACTGGATTTATTAAAACTCGAAGGGCTGCTCCTGACCATAATGGAAGAACAGTTCAAATATATAAATCTGTTTGGAGCACTCCTTGGTTTTCTCATTGGCTGCCTGAATCTTTTATTCCTTTACCGGTTGTAAACACTCTGGTGCTGGCGTTGCCCGCTTCAGTACCTTACTTCAGAACTTCTGTAATAAAAAACAGGTAAACGAAGACTCCGAGAAACTTATGAATACCTTTTGAAACTGTGTGGTTGGTGTTGGCACCAAGGCACTTATCCAAGCATTCTAAAATTCCGATTTATTCGGGTTAGTTATTATGGGCCATAGTTCATTTTCAGGCACTACAAAATATCTGGAATTTCCAATCAATTGATATCATTACATTTATATTTCTACTGCCAACGAAAAATTAGCTTTACAGGGGAGTTTGGGAATACTCTCTCAAAGTTGGGCTAACTGCCAATATACTTCATTTGAATTGCGTCTAATGGACAGGCTTCTACACAATCCCAGCATCCCATACACATGTCCTGGAACACAATCGGCGGCTCAAAAGCCCCGTCTATCTGTTTTATAACTTTGTGTGAACACGCATGAACTGCAGCACAAATACCTTCGTCAGGGTTACATTTTATTGGATTACATATTTCATAATTCACTAAAGCAAATGATTTTTTAGGCTGCATGGATATCCATACCTTATTATAAATTATATAAAGTAAAATTTATTAGTTTCCAGAAATTTGTCCAGTAACTGCCTCAGTGGCCTTCCTGGTTCTTTCTCACTCTGCAAATACTTTTTTTACCATCGCGAATTTTGCATCTATTCTTACAAAGACCGCACCGTACTATATTTTTCCGGCAGTACTTCATAGGACATTGTTTCTTTCAAGTCTTGTCTCCATTTCTTTAACTTTGAGTGTGATTTTCATGATAGAGTCAGGGTTCAAAGACATGGAATCTATGCCTTCTTTGACCAGGAATCCGGCGAAATCAGGATAGTCGCTCGGTGCCTGCCCGCAAAGACTGCTGTGGCGTGCGTTTCTTTTGGCCCCCTGAATCGCCATGGAAACCATCTTCATCACCCCTTGATCCCGTTCGTCAAAATCTATAGCTACAAGTTCCGAATCACGGTCAACGCCAAGGGTGAGCTGGGTCAGATCATTCGAACCTATTGAAAAACCGTCAAAGAGTTTGCTGAACTCATCAATCAGGATAACATTATTCGGAATTTCACACATCACATAGACCTCAAGACCGTTTTCTCCACGTTTCAAACCGTTTTTTCCCATTTCAGCCAGCACCCTTTCAGCTTCTTCTATGCGGCGACAAAAGGGAATCATAAGAATCAGGTTGGTGAGCCCCATCTTTTCACGCACCATCTTCATGGCTCGACATTCAAGGGCAAATCCCTCCCTGTAACGATCATCGCAATAGCGGGACGCGCCTCGAAATCCTATCATGGGATTGGCCTCTTTTGGCTCAAAATATTTTCCTCCGATCAGACTGGCGTATTCATTGGATTTAAAATCACTCATCCGTACCACGACAGGTTTGGGGTAGAAGGCAGCCACAATCGTACCCACTCCATGGGCCAGCTTTTCAACAAAATAGTCTTCTTTGTTTTTATAGCCAAAGGTAAGATTGTCAATTTCTTTTTGAACGGAGTCATCAGTAATTTGTTCAGGATGAATAAGTGCCATGGGATGAATCTTGATGAAACTGTTGATAATAAATTCCATGCGAGCAAGGCCCACACCATCATTGGGGATCAGTGAAAGCGAAAATGCCATTTCAGGATTTCCAAGGTTCATCATGATCTTTGTCTTTGGCCTTTCAAGGTCTTTCAGCACCGTTTTTTCAACATGAAATGGGAGCAGTCCATCATATATCAAACCATCATCGCCTTGTGCACAACTCACAGTCAGTTCCTGACCGGTTTGAATTTTTTCAGTGGCATCCTGAACCCCGACAACGGCAGGTATGCCAAGTTCACGACTGATAATTGCCGCATGACAGGTTCTGCCTCCACGGTTGGTGATAAGTGCAGATGCGGTTTTCATCACAGGTTCCCAGTCAGGTGTGGTCGTATCCGCCACCAGTATTTCACCAGGCTTAAATGAAGACAGGTGAGCCACATCAGGAATCATATGGGCTTTGCCTGTCGCGATTTTTTCTCCTATGCTCTTCCCTGTAGTAAGTAGCTCTCCTTTTTTCTCCAGATAATAAGTCTCAAGTACATCTATGGATTTTTGCGACTGAACTGTCTCCGGCCTTGCCTGTACAATATATAGCTCTCCCGTGTTTCCGTCTTTTGCCCATTCGATATCCATGGGTCTGTCTTTTCCTGCCTTTTTTGAATAATAATCTTCAATTATAACTGCGTATCCGGCCAGCTGCAGAGCTTCATCATCGGAAATACAAAACAGACGGCGCTCTGAAGCAGAAACTTCAATATTACGTGTAAGCACCCTGGTGCTTCCCCTGCCGTAAATCATTTTGATCTTCTTGGCGCCCAATTCCTTACGGATCAGGGGGCGAAAACCTTTTTTCAGGGTAGGCTTGAACACATAAAATTCATCAGGATTTACAGCTCCTTGCACCACGTTTTCTCCCAGTCCATA
>JAFDME010000168.1 GCA_019306075.1 Deltaproteobacteria bacterium
TGAGAAACAGATTGTCCTGCAGAGTATCAGCAAAATCCTGATGGCCGGGGCACCTGTGCCATATGAGTTGCTGCAGCGTGTGAGTGCAATCTTACCCGAGAATGCTGTCATCTTTACCCCCTATGGGGCGACGGAAAGTCTGCCAATCGCGTCTATTACCGGTCAGGAAATATTAACGGACACATGGGAAGAAAGCAGGGTTGGAAAAGGCACCTGTGTCGGCAGGTCGCTTCCGGGAATTGAAATTCGAATCCTGGAGATTTCCGATCAGCCTATTCTGGAGTATAAAAAAGAGCTTGAACTTGGTGCATACTGTATAGGAGAAATAGTTGTCAAGGGTGACGTTGTGACCAGAAGTTACGAAGGTAATCCTGATGAAACTCAGTTTGCCAAGATATTGGAGGATGGAGAGTTCTGGCACAGGATGGGTGATGTGGGTTATCTTGATGACCTTGGCAGACTGTGGTTTTGCGGCAGAAAAGCTCACAGGGTTCAACTGCAGGATACTACACTCTACACTATCCCCTGTGAGGCCATATTTAATGAACACAGGGATGTCTATCGATCAGCGCTGGTTGGCTGCTTTTTAAAGGATGAAAGATCTCAGACTCCGGTGATTATTGTCGAACCGTACGGGGGCAAGCACCTGAATCCGGCTGCTCTCATTGAAGAGGTGAAGTTACTCGCCTTATCCAACAAACTGACAAGAGTGATAGATCATTTCCTTATTTACGATAGTTTTCCTGTGGATATTCGGCATAATGCCAAAATATTTCGTGAAAAATTAGCACTATGGGCGCAAAAGAAACTGTCTGTTCAAATATAAACAAAGTTCTAGTTACAGGTGGGGGCGGTTTTGTTGGCAGGGCCATTGTGCGTATGCTTACAGAGCGCGGAGTCAGCTGCAGGGTAATTGGCAGAAACCGTTATCCTGAAATTGAAGAGATGGGAGGTGAATGTCTGGTCGGTGATATCTCTGATCGGCATATTGTTCTGGAGGCCACTAGAGATGTTGATACAGTTTTTCATGTGGCTGCTCTTGCAGGAATCTGGGGACCATGGCATGATTATTATACGACCAATGTGATCGGAACTGAAAATGTTATTCATGGTTGTCAGGTTAATAATGTTGCGAGGCTTATTTATACTTCAACCCCCTCCGTGGTCTTTGATCAACAAGATATCAGGGGAGGGGATGAGTCTTTGCCGTATGCTTCGCGTTTTCTCTGTAATTATGCAAAAAGCAAAATGATGGCTGAGAAAATAGTTTTGTCCGCTGACTCCGATTCTCTGCATAGTTGTGCAATTAGACCACATCTGATATGGGGACCTGGAGACCCGCATCTGATTCCACGCCTTGTGGAGAGCGGCAAAAATGGCAAATTGAAGATAATTGGTAGCGGTAACAATATGGTTGATATTTCCTATATTGACAATGTTGCCCATGGGCACCTCCTTGCAGCTGATAATCTGGCATCTGCTGGAACTGCCGCAGGAAATGCTTATTTTCTAGGTCAGGAGAAGCCTGTGGTCCTCTGGCAGTGGGTTAATGTCCTTTTCTCAAAAACCGGTATCCCGCAGGTTACAGCCTCTGTTCCCTTTGCAGTGGCATACTGTATCGGTGCTCTGTTGGAGTCAGCATATCGGCTTTGCAGGATCAGAAAGGAACCCGCCATGACACGGTTTGTCGCTTATCAACTGTCAAAGTCGCATTATTTTTCACATGACAGGGCCCGAAGAGATCTTGACTACAGTCCTGTTGTGTCTGTGGAAGAGGGAATGGAACGAACAGTGCGGTGGGTGAAGGAACATGATCAAAACGGTACATAAACTTACTGCCTGGTCTCTAATAGTTGCCATCTGTCTTCTCTCTGCAGCGACACCCGCAGGAACATTTACCATTGGTGAAGAGCGCGAACTCGGTGAAAAACTGCTCTATTCTGTTCGCACAACATTTGATCTTGTTGATGATCCCGATGTTACTCAATATATTAACAGAGTCGGTCAAAGTGTTCTTGAAGTGGCCGGAGTACAGTATTTTGATTACCATTTTTATGTGATAAATGATAAACGGTTTAATGCCTTTGCCGCACCTTCCGGGCTGATATTCTTTTACTCCGGGCTGATCGCCACAATGAAAACAGAGGATGAATTTGTCTCTGTAATTGCCCATGAAATCGGCCATATTGTCAAGAGACATCTGGCGGCCAGGATGGAGAAGGGCAAATACAGCAGCATTGCCTCTCTTGGCCTGGCTCTGGCAGCGCTGGCTTTTGGCGGGGCTGCAGCGCCGGCCCTGTTGACCGGCGCTCTCGCAGCCGGGCAATCCATGAACCTGCATTTCAGTCGTCTTCACGAAGAGGAGGCCGATCTTCTGGCGTATGGCTGGCTGAAGAAACTGCACCGGAACCCCGAGGGGCAGGTGGAAATGCTCAAATCTATGAGAAGAATAGCTCGCTACAGGAGTGATAAACTGCCGCAGTATCTTCTTACACATCCAAATCCTGAGCAAAGATTAGAAGATATTGAAGCACTTATTGATATTGACAATGGAGGGAGAACCGAAATTCCCACAGTTGCGGATGATTTTGCATTCCTTAGATTCAAGTATAGAATTCTCTCTCAGGTAAAAGATACTTCTCTGTTTAAATTAAGTCTTGATCGTATAATCGCAAACAGTACGTCGTCGAATTTTTCTAAAATAATGGCAAGGTACGGCCTCTCGCAGGTTGCAAAAAATGAGAAAAATTATGATCTTGCTTTAAATCATCTGGAAAAGGTAATCACCTATTTCCCTGGCAAAAACATTCTTTTTACAGATAAAGGGGTAATTGAGTTTGCGGCGGGGCAATTCCGAAAAGCGGAAGAGAGTCTTGAGTTCGCACTGTCACGCAACAGGAGTGATATGTATGCCACGATAACTCTTGCATCATTACTGTACAGGAAAGGTGACCTGGCAGGAGCCCAGTCATATTTAAAGACTATTACCGGTTATATGCCTGAATATTCCCAACCATACTTCGAACTGGGCCAGATAGCGTCTGATAAAAAACAGGAGGGTTTATCCTCTTTCTATCTGGGAAAATACTATTTATACGAGGGAAGACTGGGTCTGGCTGAAACGGGGTTGAAGAAAGCACTGCGGACCGTCACTACTCCGGCGAAAATTAAGGCGGAATGTAAAAAAATGCTGGACAAGATAAAACAGCTTAAAAAATAGAGGCTGTTTTTTTAACAGAGAGCTAGACTTGCCGTGCTGGCGTTCCCTTTCAGCTATCAGGTGGTTTCTGTGAGGACAGTATCCCTCAGCTCTTTTACTGTTTCGCATGCAAATATTTTTTGACGCATTTTTGAACTGCCGGGCAGTTCCTTAAAATACCTGCTGATATGATTTTTTACATACCCTGCCATTCTATTGACGGGAAGAAATTGTTCCATAAGATCCAGGTGCTGCCTGGCCCCTTTTAAAATATATGATATATTGTCCGGTTTCTTCTCACCGGTGAAAATCCACGGGTTCCCCAAGGCTCCACGGCCAATCATTATTCCGTCGCAGCCTGTTTCGTCCATCGTCTGTATACCATCTCTGTAGCTTATGATATCACCGTTGCCGATAACAGGTATCGAGATAGCCTGTTTTACTTCAGCAATGACAGCCCTGTCACATTGTCCACTGAAGCCCTGGGCCCAGGTGCGTCCATGGACAGCTATTGCGGCGACACCTGCATTCTCAGCCATTTGGGCAAATGGTACGGCGTTAATCTGCCCTGAATCAGGGCCGGATCGAATCTTAACTGTAACCGGGATGGATGTTCTTGAGATAACTCTTGTGAGAATTTGTTCAGCAAGTCCGGTCGTTGTCATCAGTGCGGCACCGGCTCCCTTCCTTGTCACTTTTTTAGCAGGACAGCCCATATTGATATCAATCATGGCCGGGCAAAAAGTTGCGAGAATCTCTGCAGCATCTGCCATAATATCCGGATCAGCACCGAATAACTGGAAGGCAACAGGTTGCTCTTCCTCTGTGGAAGCAAGCATTTCCAGGGTTTTTTCCTGCCTATAAGTCAGTCCATGGCAGCTGATCATTTCGGATACGCAATAACAGGCACCATAGCGTTTACAGAGAAGTCGAAAGGGGAGATCGCTGTACCCTGCCAGGGGAGCAAGAGAAAAAGGAGAATCAAAAGTAAGATCTGCTATCCTGAGCATCAAGAATGAATAGCGTTACAGGTCAACTATCCCCCAAGTTTAGGTATCCCGGAGATTGTACTCTGGTAGATTTTTTGAGACAAGTTTTCTATAATTCTGTCAATTGCCTCATCTTCATTGTCAATTGCCTGAGTTGAGTTCTTCCCAAGAAGGTAGGGCTCTGTCCAGGTTTCATCCGGCACTTCAAGGAGGATCTTCTTAGTGGAAATTTCTTTGACGATATATCTCACTCTGAGCCGTGCTTTTACTTCAGTCGCAGTATTATTTATACCATAGGATAAGCTGGGTAGATCGATAGAAATTATTTCTCCTGCAACTATAAGATCTGCACCACTCTTCTGTCTGACAACTGAGATGGAACCGGCTTTCTGGTACCATCTCATCAGGGATCTGTAGATTCTTGATGAGATGGATAACTCGTTGGTTCTGTTTTTCCAGTCAGCAATATAAATAGATTTTGCCGGGCCGTAATACACATTGGGGTTATGGTAGCCACATGACCCGAGAACGACGGCAAGAGCCAGTATCGGGATAAAACGATAAATCAGTTTCACCTGTCTTCTCCTGAATTACAATCAATTTTCTTTTTTCTCTGATACCAATATAGTCCGTCGATAGTAGTCTCAAATAACGATATTAACAAGTTTCTTCTTAACTACGATTGTCTTTTTAACTGGTTTTCCGGCCATAAATTTAACAGTTTTTTCATCGCTGAGAGCCATTTTCACCAGTACCTCATCGCTCATATCTGCAGGGATCTGTAACCTGGACCGTACTTTCCCCATTACCTGTATGACGATTGTGAGCAGTTCTTCTTTAGCAGCTTCACTGTCATATTGCGGCCAGGACTGATCTTCGACCGAACCGCCGTTTCCTGCAATTTTCCACATCTCGCTGGTGAAGTGGGGAACCATGGGCGAGAGTAAAATCAGGAGGCTGGTTACAGCCTCCTGGATAACAGAGGGGTCTGCACTTTTCTTCCCGTCTTTATTTGAAGCTGCGGAAAGAACATTGAAGAGTTCCATTGCGGCGCTTATAGCTGTATTGAAATGAAAGTTATGCTCAATGTTTTCTGTAACCCTTTTTATTGTCTGGTGGGTTTTTCGATTAAGGTCACGGCTCTGTTCGTTTGAAGGTGTTGTGGTGTCATATTTCTCGCAGAGAAGAGCCCGGTTGATGGTGATAAATCTGAAGACTCTGTTTAAAAATCTTGATGCACCTTCAACGCCCTGGGCATTCCACTCAAGATCCCTCTCGGGAGGAGCTGCAAAAAGACTGAAGAGACGAACGGTGTCAGCACCGTACTCCAGGATGAGGTCATGGGGGTCAACAACATTGCCTTTTGATTTGGACATTTTTGATCCGTCTTTGATGACCATTCCCTGGGTGAGCAGATTGGTGAAAGGTTCATCAATATTCAGATATCCAAGATCTCTTAAAACTTTTGTAAAAAAACGCGAGTAGAGAAGATGGAGAATAGCATGTTCCACCCCGCCTATATACTGGTCAACAGCGAGCCAGTAGGCAGCTTTTTTCCTGTCAAGAGGGCCACCCGTCTCCCTGGGGCTGGTGTAGCGTGCGAAATACCAGGAGGATTCCATAAAGGTGTCCATGGTGTCTGTTTCTCTTCTGGCGGGGCCTCCGCATCCGGGACATACGGTATCAATAAAGGATGGTCGCTGATGCAGCGGCTTGCAGGTAGACGCGGATTTTGCATCTTCAGGCAAAAGAACCGGGAGGTGTTCGGCATCAACGGGCAGAGTACCGCAATCGCTGCAGTGGACCATGGGGATGGGGGCGCCCCAGTACCGCTGCCTTGAAATCCCCCAGTCTCTCAGCCTGTAGGTGATGTGTGGTCCGCCAAATGAATTCTTACGGGCATATTGAATAATTGAACTCTGGGCTTCCAGGGAGTCCATATCATTGAACTCTCCGGAGTTGACAAGTCGGCCCGGAAGGGTTGAGGCCTCCTCCATCTGATCCGGATCGAGGTCACCACCTTCAGGCATAACAACCGGGACTATATTCAGATTATATTTCCGGGCAAATTCAAAGTCTCTCTGATCGTGTGCCGGAACAGCCATAACTGCGCCTGTTCCATATTCCATCAGAACGAAATTGGCAACGTAGAGAGGAATTTTTTGACCGTTAAAAGGATTGATACAGTAACGCCCGGTGAAAATCCCCCGTTTCTCAGGTTCCTCATCACGGCTCTGGCGATGTTTTTCGGCAATAATTTCATTGACAAAATTGAGAACCTCTTCCCTTTTATCACTTCCCTCAAGAAGTGTTGAAAGAATGGGGTGCTCAGCTGCAACGGACATAAAAGTGACTCCGAAAATTGTATCTGGACGAGTGGTGAAAATAGGGAGTACAGCGTCAAGTCCATCAATCTTGAAATCACAGGTGAGGCCGGTCGATTTACCAATCCAGTTCCGCTGCATGGTGACGACTTTTTCCGGCCATCCGGTGAGCTTTTCCAGATCATCAAGTAATTCCTCGGCATAGTCAGTTATCTTGAAAAACCAGCCATTCATCTCCCGTGGATGAACAAGTTCATCGCATCGCCAGCATGCACCCTCTATGACCTGTTCGTTGGCAAGCACCGTTTCACATGATTCACACCAGTTGACGGTAGTTGTTTTCTGGTAGACAATACCTTTTTTGTACATCTCAATGAAGAGCAGCTGTTCCCATCGGTAATATTCAGGATTGCATGTTGCAATCTCACGGTCCCAGTCGTATGAGAGTCCAAGCTGGCGGAGCTGTTTTCTCATGTAATCTATGTTTGAATATGTCCAGTCTGCAGGGTGGCTGTTGTTTTTTTGAGCGGCATTTTCCGCAGGCAGGCCAAAGGCATCCCACCCCATGGGGTGAAGCACATTAAAGCCGCGAAGGCGTTTATAGCGGGCGATGACATCACCAATGGTGTAGTTCCTTACCTGCACCATATGTATGCGGACGGAAGGGTAGGGGACCATCTCCAGCACATA
>JAFDME010000169.1 GCA_019306075.1 Deltaproteobacteria bacterium
ATTATCTTTCCGGGCCAGGTTCGCTCCGGCAGATCAACAGCCGGATATGGGCGATACTTTTTCACTAATTCGGGATTCATGGTATTCTCCTGAAAAATTTAAATGACACCATAAAAAAAAGGGCCACGGTTTTTCAACCGCGGCCCCCTGAGATCTTTATAGTTTATAAATGCTAAACTACCCCTCTCCGTAAGCCACGGTCTTCACCGACAGTAGACCAAGTAGCAGAAAGAGGGAATTATTCATCATTTCATTTACACTATTTTCTAGTAACAGCAAACATCTATAAGTGCTTTCACACCGCATGACTCCAGCGCCTTATTCCATAAAAACTGCCATACATAACAAAACTTATATCATTATACAAAATTGTCAAGCCGGTCCAGACAGGCTCACCTGCTCCTGACAAAATAACAAAACACGATTTCTATCATAGAATTTTCCCCTCATAATCGCATGTACAGGAAAATATTTTCACTTTTTTGCACTTGCTTTGCAGGTTGACATATACTTTTTTCAAATATATATTTAAAAATTCGGTTAAACAAGTCATATTTCTGAACGTTTGACGCGTATTATTTTTTCAAATCTTTCATAAAGGATGGATTAATGGGGAAAATTACCGGCTCCCAGGCAATAGTCAGGTGCCTTGAAGAAGAAGGTGTAAAAACAATATTTGGATATCCGGGCGGTGCAGTCCTGGATCTTTTCGATGCCATAGATCAATCCGATTTCACCAATGTTCTTGTCCGGCACGAGCAGGGTGCAGTCCATGCAGCGGATGGCCTGGCAAGGGTAACAGGCGAAGTCGGTGTAGCGATCCTCACATCTGGCCCCGGAGCAACCAATGGTGTGACCGGTATTGCGACAGCCTATATGGATTCAATTCCCCTTGTTGTCCTGACGGGTCAGGTTCCGAGACCACTTATCGGTAATGATGCTTTCCAGGAGGTGGACATTGTCGGTATTACCAGACCCTGTACAAAACACAATTACCTGGTAAGCGAACTCGATGACCTGGTACCGACAATACGAGAAGCTTTCCACATTGCACGCTCGGGAAGGCCTGGCCCGGTGCTGGTTGATCTCCCTAAGGACCTGGTGGCCAGCACACTCACCTATCCGGAGAAAAAAACCGTAAATATGCCGAGTTACCAACCAACCTATCACCCGCACAGGCGACAGATCAGTAAGGCCTGCAAACTGATAATGAGGGCAAAAAGACCGGTCCTCTATGTGGGCGGTGGTGTGATTCTCTCTGACGCCGGCAAAGCGCTTACAGAGCTTGCCACCAAGCTTGACATTCCGGTAACCATGACACTTATGGGACTGGGTGCATTTCCCGGCAGCCACGAATTATCTATGGGCATGCTGGGGATGCATGGTACCTATACCGCCAATATGGCCGTCTCTGAATGTGATCTCCTTATCTCCGTTGGAGCACGATTTGATGATCGGGTGACCGGTAAGCTTGACGATTTTGCCACCAAGGCAAAAATCATTCATATTGACATAGACCCCACTTCGATCAGCAAGAATGTAAAGGTCGACATCCCCATTGTGGCAGATTGTAAAAATGCTCTCTCTGCCATGAACAGCTGGTTTGATGAAGAGTCCACCTTCAGCCTGAAAGAAGAAGCCGCGCGTCATGCACCCTGGTCCAAATTAATCGGAGAATGGACCAGTAAACACCCTCTCTCCTACGACAATAGTTCGGATATAATCAAGCCCCAGTATGTGATAGAACAATTTGACCGACTTACCGGCGGCAACGCCATCATAACCACAGAGGTGGGACAGAACCAGATGTGGGCGGCTCAATTTTACAAATTTAACCAGCCCCGCCATTTTGTAACCTCCGGCGGTCTTGGAACCATGGGTTTTGGGCTGCCTGCAGCAATTGGTGCACAGATGGCCTTTCCCGATAAAACGGTTATCGACATTGCGGGTGACGGCTCAATCCAGATGAATATTCAGGAGCTGGCCACGGCCAGACAATATAACTGCCCGGTAAAGATAGCCATTTTAAATAACAGTTTTCTCGGCATGGTCAGACAGTGGCAGGAACTTTTTTATGACAAAAGATACGCATCCACCATCATGGATGTTGTTCCTGATTTTGTTGATCTCGCTAAAGCTTTTGGTGCTGTCGGTCTCAGGGCAACGACCAAAGATGAAGTTATACCGGTAATCAAAGAGGCGCTGGCAACTGATAACGTTGTAGTTATGGACTTCAAAATTGAAAAAGAAGAAGGCGTGTATCCCATGGTTCCTGCAGGAAAGGCTAATACTGAGATGCTGCTGGTCTAACCGGTAAAATAAAAATAATTTCATTTCATTGCAGTTGCCCGTATTGAAATAACACGGCAAAAAAGTTTTACATGATTACCGATAATCAGTTTAACGCCCCACAAGAGGGTATAAGTGCAATGGTTCTTTTATATGAAAGTCATGAAATATTCGGGAGGAAAGGGATTCGAAGGAGTGTTGACACAACAATCCACAGCCTGCGAGGACGTTTGGCAACACTCCTTCGAATCCCTGTTACATCACTTTCATGTTTCGTTGTGAAATTCATATCATGAATGTTACTAGGCACATAATTTCAAAAAACACTCCTCAATTTCTTGTTTTTTATTACAGAAGTTCTGGAGCAAGGTACTAACCATACACGTACAGGACAATACAGATGAAACATACGATTTCTGTTCTTCTCCAAAACAAACCCGGCGTACTTTCAAGGGTTACAGGCCTGTTCAGCGGCAGAGGGTTTAATATCGAAAGTCTCTGTGTTGCAGAGACACTTGAGCCGGAAACATCCTGCCTCACTGTTGTTTCCTTTGGCGATGAAGCAATAATCGAACAGATAATGAAACAGCTGCACAAACTGATTGATGTTATAAAAGTCACCGATATAACCGAACAGGAATATGTTGAAAGAGAGATGGTGCTGATACGTGTTAAAGCTGAAAGCCATACACGGGCAGAAGTGCTGCGTGTCATTGATATTTTTAGAGGTAAGGTGGTCGATGTAAGTGCCAGAAGTTATGCAATTGAGCTGACTGGATCTGAATCAAAAATCCAGGCTGTAATCGATATCCTGCGCCCTATCGGCATTAAAGAGATCGTTAGAACCGGGATCATCGCCATGCCCCGCGCTTCCAAAAACAAATAAATCAACTGCTGAAAATCATGCTAACGCCTCGAGTTCCTGTTGCCCGAGAAGGGTACCCCTTTATTGGTTTTGCAGCATTCTGTACCCTGACCGCAGCTTTGCTCGGCTTCACCATCCCTGCACTCATCCTCCTTGCAACCACAACTTTTATTCTCTGCTTTTTTCGAGATCCTGAGCGCTTTACCCCACCCCTGGAAAATGCACTGATTTCCCCTGCAGACGGTAAAGTTCTCTTTGTGAAACAGGTTGACGATGATAAATTTACGGGTGGACGGGCCTGCAAGATCTCCATTTTTATGAATATTTTCAATGTGCATGTAAACCGAATTCCCATCAGCAGCACAGTTGAGAAAGTCATCTATACTCCCGGGAAATTTTATTCAGCCGACAGTGAGAAAGGCGCTTTACAGAATGAATACTGTGCGACCATTCTCACCACCGCCAACGGCAGCACAATTGCCTGTGTTCAGGTAGCGGGACTCATTGCCCGCCGCATTGTCTGCTGGCTTGAGGCCAGTGATTCAGTCACATGCGGACGACGCTTTGGCCTTATCAGATTTGGTTCAAGAGTTGATCTTTACCTGCCCCCGGATACAGATATTTCAGTACAGCCGGGTCAGAAGGTCCGGGCCGGTGAAACCGTTCTCGGCCATCTCTTATGACAAATAACTCCTCACTTTTCCAATTAGCGGTGCCTTGCGAATAATCAGCGGATCTGCCAAAGGCAGAAAAATTGTGGCTCCTCCCGGAAATACGCTATCCATACGGCCCACTTCTGATCGTGCCAGAGAGGCACTGTTCTCCATTCTTGGAGCGCGGGTCCTGCAGGCGCACGTTCTCGATCTCTTTGCAGGGACGGGTGCACTTGGCCTGGAAGCCTTCAGCAGAGGTGCCGGGAGTGTTGTCTTCGTCGACAACAATAAGGTCGCCCTGGAGATACTGAAAAAAAACATCCTTCTCTGTCACAGCGGATACTCCGGAAAGTGTGAAATCAGGGTAATCAAACATGACCTGTCCCGCAATCTTCCTCTTCATAGATTCCCGAAACAACTGGCGACTGAATTCGATCTGATATTTGCCGATCCGCCATATTCCATGGATTATGCGAGTCAACTGCTTGAGTCATTAGACAGCAGCAATCTTTTGTCACAAACCGGCCTGCTGATTGTAGAAGAAAGGTCAAATGTTACTCTTCCCACCGGTTTTTCCAACCTTACTCTTGAAGATAAAAGAAGTTATGGCGAAGCAGCATTCTGGTTCTATAGAACCACTAACCCGGCAGGTCGGAAAAAATTTTAGCTACGCTGAATAAGTAGGTTTATGCTAACGTTAACCAAACGAGTTTAATAAACGGATGGCTTCCATAGGAACACATCAGAACTGATTTCTTCAGCCAGCTTACAATTTAAAACAGGAGCAGCAAATGAGCATACAGAGCACAAATCACTGTTCAGTGGCGGTATACCCCGGCACTTTTGACCCGATTACCATGGGTCATATCGATATTGTGGAAAGAAGTCTGAATCTTTTTAACAAAGTTATTATTGCTGTAGCAGTAAATGCCTCCAAGACACCCGCCTTCACGCTCAAGGAAAGGGTCAAAATGATAGAGGACACTTTTAAGGATTATTCCCGGATTGAAGTTCATTCCATCTCCGGCCTGCTTGTCGAATTTGCTCATCAGCAAAAGGCTACAATAGTTCGCGGACTTCGTGCAGTATCAGACTTTGAATACGAATTTCAGCTGGCATTAATGAACAGAAAACTGGAAAGAGAAGTCGATTCCATCTTTCTCATGCCAAGTTTCCGCTGGATCTATATCAGCTCTTCAATCATCAAGGATGCAGCACTAAATGGTGGAGATGTCAGCGACATGGTCCCCTTTCACGTAAACGAAATGCTGATGAAAAAGTTCCCAACCTCTCAAAATCCCAGATGACGAAGCTAAAGCGGGTTCATAGCAGAAAACACTGCGTGAAAAGACGGATTTTCATTCACTCTCTCTGGTTTTTTGCACTTTTATATCCCATCATGAAATATATGGGGTATGCAGTTCCCCGAAAGCCCGTCTTTGTAAAGATTACAACTCCCATGCCCCAGGCAGGATTTCTGCTTACCAGTGGCTTCATACTATTTGACAAAGATGACAAATGCTGGGCCCTCTCAAGAAAATGCACCCACCTGGGTTGCAAAATCCACTACAGTGAAACCAGGAAAATTCTTGAATGCCCATGCCATCAGAGCCAGTTTGACCATGTCACCGGAAAAGTGATAAAGGGACCGGCAGAGAGATCTCTTACACAACTGCCGGTAGAGAAAAGACTCAACAGCCCATACTATGTAGTGACAACCTGATTCGGTCTATGGACAGTGATGACAACCATGCGACAATCTCTTGAGTTGCTGAAAAATGCCCAGTGGGGTGCATGGGCACTGGTTTGTCTCTACATTTCACTTTTTTCCGGTATAGTCGTTGGGTTGCAGTATGAGTACGCAACACCCTACTACTCTTCTGTCTCTATTGACCTTATCGTCCCGTTTGGTGATTACTTCAGATCCCTCCACTTCTATTCCAGCCAGTTGTTCTTTCTATTTTCCTGCAGTCACTTGTTTTTTGTCTATAATGAAACAGAAAAATACAGCAGAGCCATCTGGATTAAACTTATCACCATTCTCCCCATCACCCTCCTTCTTCTCTTTACCGGCTATATTTTAAGGGGAGACAGCACAGGTTCATCAGCTGGAATAATCGCTGAAAACATTGTCCTGGCAATCCCACTGATTGGTCATACCCTTAACGACCTCCTCTTTTCCATCACCGAAGCAGGGATGCGGAAAATTTACCTCCATCATATCATCACACTGGATCTGCTGATACTGGTCCTCCTCTGGAGTCATCTACGTAGATACAGGGTATTTCTTAAAAATCACATCATCCTTCTCTCTCTACTCTTCTCCCTGTCAATAGTTATCGCCGCTCCCCTGGAACCCGAACAGTTGGGCACCACCTATATTTCCGGTCCCTGGTTCTTTCTTGGCCTCCAGGAGCTTTTACGTCATTTCTCACCACTCCTTGCCGGTGTAATAGCTCCGCTCTGTTTCCTTCTTGCTATATTTTCACTCAGACCTTCTACCAGAACCAATCGTCTGACACTCACCTTTATAGCCGCCTGGCTGGTCCTCTATAGCATACTCTCCATAACAGCAGATCTCAGATAAAAAAAGCGCCCGACATCAGTATGATATCAGGCGCTTTAACAGCATCACTCTATTCCAGTTCCAATAAACGGAGAACTATTCTCCAGTGCCTTACTCCTTCCTCAACGCCTCCTTCAGCGAAGCAATCTCTGACTGCAGGGTTTCCCTGAGAGCGGCAATTTCCTGTTTTAAATCAACAGTGGAAAAAGCAACGTCCATGGAGGAATCATCCCCATCCCCACCCATAATCTCCTGGAATCTCCCGACAGACTCCTCTTCAGGAACACCACCGGCTTCATCTCCAACAGTTTCTGTCGGGAATCTGCCAACAATCAACATATCCTGCTGCCACTGCAATACCCTGGACATCTCCCTGAATAAAATTTCCTGATTCTTTTCAGTATCACCAGCAAGCGATTGAAGAGCATTATACCCGGACTGAAGCAGTCCATATGATTCCGGATTTGATTCAGGCCCATACTGTTCCATATGTTGTGTCACAGTGGAAAGAAGCTGCAGAATTGATTTCTCCAGTGGTTTTGCTGTCCATAGATCATGTAACTTGTCAATTTCAGTGGAAAGATCCCGAATTGCCCAGTCTTCAACTTCCGAACTTACATCATCAATACGCTCACCCAGAGTTCTGATATAGTCACTTGCAAAATCTTTTTCCTGATCTATAACAGCAATGGCATCTTCCGGTATTTCAGCGATTTCTTCCTCAGATTCTTCAATCGCAACCAGATATTCCGGTATTTCAGCTGCACTCTCTTCTGTTTCCTCAGCCACAACTATCTCATCGGTTGCCTAAGCTGTATCCTCTTC
>JAFDME010000011.1 GCA_019306075.1 Deltaproteobacteria bacterium
CTGTAGTTATCGGTCCGATTCTTCAGGGATTAAGGAAGCCGGTCAATGATCTGAGCCGTGGCTGCCTTGTACCGGACATTGTCAATACCGTTGCCATTACCGCGGTGCAGGCCCAGGCAGAAAAATCATTTCGGACTGAGTCAAACCAGATTAAATTATAAGGCGTACGCCGCCGAGATCGGCAAGGCCATAGATAAAATGAGTTCCGGGGGAACCGATAAACATCAGATTCGGCGGGATATTCCACTCTTCTGACAGCCGGTTGATCAGTTTTGGGCCGAAGGTATCAAACAGCGGCACAAATTCAATATCGATTTCAGGATAGACCTTATCAAGGACTTCAAGGTCGTGCTTGAGAGCAGGAGCAATGTCCTCTTCACCTGAGACCACGGTGACGACTTTAATTCTGCTGGTATGCTCATTTTGCCTGACATAGAGCATGGCCTGGTTAAGATTGGCAAGATTGTCTCCCCTGGTAAAAAAAACAATCTGCTGGGCATTAATGGCATCAATCTGAGTTCGAATTGTCTGGGAGACGGCTGTCATCCGTTTTACCAGAAACATGAGCATTGAACGTACAATGAAGAGTATTCCTCTGAGGATCGCAATTCTTCCGAGCATAACCGAAACCACAATCACCGCAGGAATAAAGTACTCCATAAACATCACAAGGTAATGGATATTCATTATCGCATTGCCGACCAGACCGATGATAACTGCTGCCATGGCAACTAACACGGAGAGCAGCGGGGCGACCTGAGGCCGGGGAAGTTGTGCGCGTTTGGTTTTCAGGAGAATATTGCCCAGGCCAAAGAGTGCCATAACCGCCAGGAAAGAAATGGTATACACTCCCGCCAGGGCCCGCAGGTCACCTTTCGTGATGAAAAGAACGGAAACACAGAGAATAAAAAAGGCTATTATGATCCGGTAAGTTGAACCTTTGCGGTTTTTTTTAAGGAAGAACTGGGGCAGGCAGCGGTCCAGAGTCATCCTGTGTATCAGACCATTAACACCGATAAAACTGGTCAGCACTGCTCCCGATAGAACCAGCGCAGCATCGATGGAAATGAGGAGACCAAGCCAGCTGCCGCCGGAGATAGTGCCCATATGTGTCAGCAGAGCGTCCTGATGTGTTGAAACCTGGCTGATGGGAATCAGCGCCAGGGCCAGCAGGGCCATTGCCGGGTTGAAAAAACTGACAGCGTACCACATATTGCGTAATGTGAGAGGGAAAACACCTTCGGCCTGTTCTTCAACAAAGTTGGCTGAACTTTCAAAGCCTGATATTCCCAGTAAAGAGGCGGAAAACCCGAACAACAGGGCCAGGGCAAGTCCTCCTTCAGTGGGTGTTGATAGATTGAGATGGAGAACTCCCAGGCCGTTTTGAAAGAGAAAAAATCCTCCGGCCGCAAGTAAAATTACCAGAGTTGAAAGATGAAAAATGAAGATGATAATGGCAACAACGGCGGATTCGGTGATACCTGTAATGGAGAGAACCATGAAAAATGCCAGTAACACAATCGTAGCGGTTTGAACCGGAAAGATGGGGAGGATGGTGTGCAGGTAGTGCATGCCCTCGCTGGCGGAAATAACGGCGGTTGCCATATAGGATAAAATTGTAAGGCAGGCGGCAATTGATGCCCGGAATTTACTGGTTGTGTTGAGCAGAGCGTTATAAGCACCGCCGTTGAGCGGCAGGGCTCCTACCACTTCCGCATAGATAGTGCGGTACAGATAGAGTACTCCGGCAACCATGAGCAGGACGAGGGGGGCCCATCGCCCGGAATAGATAATGGCCAGGGCCGAGACATAGAGGCAGGATGAGGTAATATCGTTGCCGCATATTGCAGTGGCAGGAAGCTGACCCATCCCCCCTTTCTTATGCTCGGTGATATTTTGAATGGTATCTTTCCGGTTCTTTTTTCTTTCTTTGCCCATCTCAACACTCATCTGCATAACGCATTACTGGTTTGTCTTTCATAATCCGCCTGATCTTTTCCATAATCAGGAACGGTCACCTGATGATGCTTCTGCCGTATCAGGCGGTAGCGATTCTGGAATCATTTTCTCGCTGAAGTTCTTCGGTAGCCTGGCTTCGAAGTTTATATTTCTGAATTTTACCACTGGCCGTAGTCGGATAGTCGTCAATAAAGAGGAAGAATGTTGGTATCTTATGAAAGGCAATTTTGTTTTTACAAAATTCCTTCAGGCTTGAATGGGTTGATTTTGCGCCGGGTTTTAACTGCACATACGCCACCACTTCCTCACCATATTTTGCGCTGGGAACTCCTACCACCTGTACATCTTTTATACTGGGGTGGGTGTAGAGGAATTCTTCGATTTCCCTGGGGTAGATGTTCTCCCCGCCGCGGATAATCATATCAGTTATCCTGCCGGTGATTTTACAGTAGCCGTTTTCGTCCATTACGGCCAGATCCCCGGTGTGCAGCCATTTTCCCCGGTCAATGGTTTTTGCTGTTGCCTCATCCATTTTGTAGTAGCCTTTCATGACGTGGTAGCCCTTTGAACAGAGCTCGCCCTGTATACCCCTGTCACATTCTTTGCCGGTTTCGGGGTGTATGATCTTAACCTCCACATTGGGAAGGGCGCTTCCCACCGTGGTTACCCGCAGTTCCAGGGAGTCTCCCGCCCGGGTCTGGGTGATGCCGGGAGAAGCTTCAGTCTGGCCGTATACGATGGTCATTTCATCAGCGCCCATCTTGTCCACAACCGCTTTCATCACTTCAATGGGACAGGGGGATCCTGCCATTACACCGGTGCGCAGTCTTGATGTATTGTATTCTCTGTTTTCCATCTCTTCCAGTTCTGCTATAAACATGGTGGGGACACCGAGAACTGCGGAACATCGGGATGACTCGACTGTCTCCAGCACTGCTTTAGCGGTAAATGACTGAACCGGAGCCATGGTGGTACCGGAAACCAGGCAGCAGAGGGTGCCGATTACACAGCCAAAGCAGTGAAAGAAGGGCACAGGTATGCACATAGCATCTTCAGGTGTCAGTGTCATACATTCCGCCATGCTTTTTGCATTTCCTATGAGGTTGGTGTGGGTCAGCATAACACCTTTGGGAAAGCCCGTTGTCCCCGAAGTATACTGCATGTTTATAACATCGTCCGGATGAAGGGATGCTTTTCGTGCTTCAAGCTCCCCTTCCGTGATTTTTTCCCCCAGTTTAATTACATCACTCCAGTTGTACATCCCGGGGATTTTCTCTTTGCCAAAATATATTACGTTTTTCAGTTTTGGAAGTTTTTTGCACTCAAGCTCCCCCGGACTGCACTCTTTGAGTTCCGGGCAGACTTCATTGATCACCTTAAGGTATTCATCGGCTTCCCGGATACCCCCGGTGAGCAGAAGAGTGGTGGAATCGGACTGTTTCATCAGATATTCCAGTTCAAAGCTCCTATAGCTGGTGTTTACTGTCACCAGAACCGCACCCATTCTGGCGCTTCCATACTGGATATGTACCCATTCAGGGATATTGTTCGCCCATATAGCGACATGTTCACCTTTTTTGACACCCAGCGCCATAAGTCCCCTGGCTGCAGTGTCACAGATATCTCTGAATTGTCGAAAGTTATTTTTTATCCCGAGAGAGTGGTACTCGAGGGCGGAATTATCACCGAACTGGTCGGCCAGCAACTCTATGATATCAGATAGAGTTGTTTGCCCGACGGCTATCTCAGGGGGGTTCATGCGTTGACCTCTTTATTTGGAGAGAAATGTTGCTGGTGGTTGTTGCTTCAGCTGGGTGTATGAACAGCAGTTGCAATAAGCCCTTATTGTGAATAACTGGTGTATCATTACAGATTTAGAGGAAAAATCAAGTGCAGATTGAGGATCTTCTGCCGACGGGTTAAAATAGAACAGCCGGTGGAGGAGAGCAGTTATAGCTGCAGAGACGGGCAGCAGTTGCAGTATCTCCGAAATATCAACCCGCTACAGTTTCCGGTTACCGTTTTTTTTCATCTTATCCACCAGTTCCAGCAGGTAGTTCAGCCATATATCCATTCCTTCGCCTGTGGTGGAGGAGAGATCCATTGTACGCAGGCGGGGGTTGAGATGCAGAGCGTCCCCGGTTGCCTCTGCTACAGAAAAGTCAAAGTAGGGGAGCAGGTCTGTTTTGGTCACCACAAAGGTCTGGGAGCTTATGAAGGCTTTTGGATATTTGGCCGGTTTATCGGGGCCTTCCGGCACAGATACCAGAACCACCCGCTCATGCTCGCCAAGATCGAAGGTTGATGGACAGACAAGATTACCGACATTTTCAATAAACAGCAGGTCGATGGATTTCCCCCCATCCTCTTTTTCAAGCCGGTGGAATCCCTTGTGGGTCATGGTAGCGTCAAGATGACAGGCGCCTCCAGTAGTGAGTTGGATAACCGGCACACCCTTTGCTCTGATCCGTTCCGCATCCTTTTCGGTTTCAATGTCGCCCTCAATAACACCGATGCTGATTTTATTCTTAAGAGCGTCGATGGTATGCTCAAGAAGTGTTGTTTTACCCGACCCGGGACTGCTGATAAGGTTGAGGGCCACGATACCGGAGTCATCAAAGTGTTCGCGGTTGGCTTTTGCCAGTGCATCATTGGCAGCAAAGAGGCTGGTATGTACATCGATGGTTCTGCTGTGAGTATGATCGTGATCGTGGGTATGGTGGGAAGGGTTTGGGCAGCCGCAGGTATCACACATTATTGTTTCCTCATATAAAAAAAAGTTGTGGGAGCTATTATTCCATTTCAATCCGGTTAAGAATCAGATCTTCACCACCTGTCGGGATGAGAAAAAGATCACCGCATTTTATGCATTTGTCAGGTCTGCTGTCGCTTGTTGTCTCTTTATGTCCGCATTGTACACATGTGTAGGTTGCAGGTGGAACCTCGATAATGAGTTCAGCGCCCCGGATAAGGTCGTTGTCAGCAGACAGGACGTCAAAACCAAAGCGAAAAGAGTCGATGACGATCCCGGAGAGGGGACCGATTTCCATTGTCACGCTGATAATTTTGTCGCCGTTATTTTCCCTGGCCAGTTTCTCGAGCTGATGAAAAAGCCCCTGCACCAGTGATATTTCATGCATATTTTTCTTTCCTGCGCCAGTTCATTTGGCGTAGACTTTGACTCCCATCTCATGAAGGCGGTTGAGGATCATTTCTGCAACTTCAACTTTACGTCTGTCGACAATATCAGAGAGCTCTATACTATCAGTCAGTTCCAGTGGAATGACTGTATAGAACTCAATATTCTCCGGTGCGCTGTCGCGGAGTTTGCAGACCTCAAGGATTTCCAGCAGTCCCAGCTGGTGGGGAGACATCCGCATCTGGAAGTTCCCGGCTTTGACATCGTCCAGGGTGAAAAAATGGAATGAACCGGGATCACCTTCAATATCAACAACATCAATGACCAGAACAGGGTCACACTCCTCAAGAAACGGCGCCATATAGATCCCGGCAGTACCAATATCCTGTATATCGACATTTTCGGGAAATAAATAGTTATCCTGCAGATATTTGACGACATGGACTCCAAATCCTTCGTCCCGCAGCAGTAAATTTCCTATTCCCGCTATACCTATTTTCTTTTCTGAAAGTATCATTTGTGCCTAACTGGAAAATTATTATGAAATTATTCTGTTAAATTAATAGGTTGTTCAGCCTATTGATCTGGGTTGCAGGCAACGCCCGCTTTAGTGCCTTTCTGTCGGTGCCCCGCTGTAACACTGTGATTTTTCAACATATTCGCGGCAGAGGATTTCCGTGAAGCGGGGAGACCACACGTGTACCGCCGACGGGAGTGTTGATGAGTACCCTGCCCTCTTTGCCGGACACCAGCCTGCCAATGATAGCAGCTTCAGCGCCCTCTCTGGTACCATGCATAATACTGAGGGCCTCCTCAGCTTTATCGCCGCTGACAACAGCCAGACATTTTCCCTCATTGGCCAGGTAGAGTGGTTCAAGTCCAAGGAGTTCGCAGGCTGCCTTTACTTCGGCGCGCACGGGCAGGGACTGGTCATCGAGTTCAATGCATAGGCCGCTGTTTACCGCAATTTCATTGAGGGTGGATGCTACGCCCCCTCTGGTCGGGTCACGGAGGGTATGCAGATCAGCTGATAACCGGGCCAGCAGTTTTTTGACGAGTGTATGCAGTGGCATGGTGTCGCTTCGCAGATCACCCTGCACAGCTATTCCTGCCTGACGGGTCATGATGGTTATGCCGTGGTCGCCCATGGTACCTGAGAGAATGACAATATCACCCGGTTGTGCCTTCCTGGAAGAGATGTCTATCTGCGGATCAACAAAACCAATGCCGGAAGTGTTGATAAAAATTTTGTCACCCTTTCCTTTTGGTACAACTTTTGTGTCTCCGGTTACGACCGGCACATCCGCCTTGCTGCAAGCCCTGCTGATCGAGATGATTATCCGCTCCAATTCCTCAAGGGAGAAACCTTCCTCAAGAATGAGGCCGAGGCTGAGGCACAGTGGCTCAGCCCCCCTCATCGCCAGGTCGTTAATGGTTCCATGGACCGCAAGTTTGCCGATATCACCGCCCGGGAAGAAGATTGGGTCAACCACATAACTGTCCGTTGTAAATGCAAGTTTTCCAGGCCTGTTTTCAAGTACGGCACTGTCCTCAAGGGTTTTGAGGATAGGGTTGTCCAGATATTTAAGAAACAGTTCACTGATCAGTTTTCCACTGGCAAGGCCGCCGCTGCCATGATCCAGCAGTATGGTTTTTTCTGACATATTTCTATCGCCCATATTTATGATATGCGGCGCAGGTTCCCTCGCTGGAAACCATGCAGGGACCGACCGGGTCGCCCGGGGTGCATCTTTTATCAAAGAGTGGGCACTCAGTTGGTGTTTTTATGCCTTTAAGGATCTCTCCGCAGATACATCCCTCAGGCTCCTCTGTCGCAATCAGCTCAATACCAAGCCGTTTTTCCGCATCAAAGTCACCATATTCTTCCCGTATTCTGAGCCCGCTTTCAGGTATAACCCCGAGCCCGCGCCATTCCATATCGGCCGGCTCAAAAATTTTCTCAACCATTTGACCGGCTCTCAGATTTGCCTCCCAGGAGACAGCCCGCGGATATATATTTTCTACTTTCGGCTCACCTTTACCCACCTGATAGGCGAGGAGGGTAAGACTTTTCAGCAGATCCGCTGTTTCAAAGCCGCCAACCACACAGGCAAGGCCAAACTCAGCCACCAGCGGCTGCCAGGCTCCCGCACCGATAATTGATGAGACATGGCCGGGACAGAGAAGGCCGTCAATCCTCAGTTCAGGGTCGTTGAGCAGGCTGTACATGGGGGCGGGCATGGTTTTCTGGGTAGAAAAGACGGCAAAATTTTTAATGTTTCTGTTCTTTGCGGAAAGGATGGTCGCTGCAATGCCCGGAGTCGTTGTCTCAAAGCCCACCCCGAGAAAGACAACAAGCTCCTGCGGATTATTTTCGGCAATTTCCAATCCGTCCATGGGAGAGTAGACAATATCAATTTTTGCACCTCTGGCACTGGCGTTGGCAAGTGAACCGTGACTGCCGGGTACCCTGAAAAGATCCCCGAAAACCGCAACCCTTACATCGGATCTGTCGGCAATGGAGATAAATGCGTCCAGGTGGGCGGCGGATGTGACGCAGACCGGGCAGCCGGGACCGGAGATCAGTTCCATCCCTGTCGGCAGAATTGTCCGTAATCCGTTACGGAAAATAGCCATGGTGTGTGAGCCGCATACCTCCATAATGCGAAGTGGCCTGGTTACCGACTTCTGCAACTCCTCAACCAACGGACGGGCCAGTTCAATATCGCGATATTCATCAAGATATTTCATAAAGTATCCCGGCTCAGGAGAGAAGTTCCGATGGCATGTTTTCTGCCAGTTCCCGAAGAAGGGCGATGTTCTTTTCAGCCTCCTCTTTCACCAGGGTATGGATGGCAAAACCGGCATGAATGATGACGTAGTCGCCAATTTCAGGCCAGTGGTCAACAATGTCAAGACGAATTTCCCTGCTGATACCGTCAGCGTCAACCGTTGCAATCTGGCTGATACTGAAATCATCGGGGCTGCCCTCTATTTCAGTTACTTTCATTGGAATTGCCAGACACATGCTGCAGACCTCCTGTTATTATCTGACCCAGAGAAATTGATCCGTCATTTACCGGTACAGTTTCTCCTGTGTATACTTTAAGATGTTTTCTGCTCAAAGTCCTGCAAAGCCCTTGCCGCAGCAGGTTGTTCTGCATGCACCCTCCGGATAGAACAACCTGGTTTATCCCGGTTCTGCGAGAGAGGTTCCCGATAAGCTCTGTGAGAGTGTTGATAAGCATCAGGTGAAATTTTAAGGCAATTGCGGAACGACTCTCTCCTTCAGCGAGACCATCAACCGCCAGTTTAACAAATTGAGCGGAACTTATCTCCCATATTCTCTCATTTTCCCGGATCCAATCTGTGCAGTTGTTTTCCTGATTCTGCAGAGTTTCATCAAGCCATGATGCAGTCAGCGCCCTTCTTGCACATGACTCCAGTTCCATTGCCGCCTGACCCTCATAGCTGATCTGCTGCCGCAAACCGAGAAGGGAGGCTATGGCATCAAAAAGCCTGCCGCAGCTGGAGGTTAGAGGAGCGTTGAAACTGTTAACCATCATCGCCTTTACCGTTTCGACCTGCATCTCTCCAAGAGACCTGAGTGGTGGCGGTAGTCTTGATTGTTTCAGCCCTTCTTCACCGTAAGTGTTATAGAGAGCAGAGAGTGCCATACGCCATGGTTCTGTGGTGGCTGCATCCCCTCCCGGCAGATGAAGGTGGCCGAGATGGCCGAGGCGACTGAAGGAAGTGAGGTCTGAGAGCAGAATTTCGCCGCCCCATACGGTGCCGTCCGGCCCATATCCGGTCCCATCCATAATAACAGCAAGTACTGGGCTTTCAAGGCCATGTTCGGCCATAACAGCAACAGCATGAGCATGGTGGTGCTGCACACGGTAGATCGGCAGATTGAGCTCCTCGGCATAACGGGTGGACATATAATCAGGATGAAGATCGCAGACAACTGCCTCCGGTTCTATCTGCAAAAGTCGTTTCAGATGGTCCACTGACTCGGTGTAGAAATCGAAGGCTTCCATATTGGCAAGATCTCCAATATGCTGGCTGAGATAGGCTGATGTTTTACGGCCGAGACAGAATGTACTCTTCAGGCCAGCTCCACAGCCGAGAGTTTTTGGGAGCTGCCATGGAATTATTACCGGCGAGGGGGCAAAACCCCGCGCCCTGCGAAAGATAAGATGTTTTCCTCCGGTTACGCTGACTACGGAATCATCGACTCTGGTGACAATTTCCCGGTTATGGAGAAGGAAAAAATCAGCCAGTGGTGCCAACCGCCGCAGCGCATCTTCATTGGCTGTGCAGATAGGTGTTCCGCTTCTATTGCCTGAAGTCATAACCAGTGCTGCCGGACACTTTTTTTCTGCAAGAAGAAGATGATGGAGAGGTGTGTAGGGCAGCATTACACCGACTTCATCAATACCGGGAGCCAGATTGGGAGCAAGCGCAGAATGAGACTTTTTCGCCAGCAGAACAATGGGATGCTCCGGAGAGAGCAGCAATTGCTCCTCCTCCCCGCTGACATGGCAGAACTCTTTCAGAGCAGTGATATCCGCAACCATTATTGCAAGGGGTTTATCCGGCCTGTTTTTTTTCCGGCGCAGGAGTGCGACCGGGTCTACAGAACAACCGTCCACCGCCAGGTGAAAACCTCCCAGGCCGCGGATTGCGACAAGGTGGCCCTTTGCCAGTTTTTCTGCAGCGGCAGTAAGAGTATCCCGAACATTCAGCTGTCTGCCATCCTGGTCGTGCCAGGAGATCACGGGACCACAGGCGGGGCAGCTGTTGGGCTGGGCGTGGAATCTTCTGTCTGCAGGATTGTGATACTCTTTCTCGCATGCCGGGCACATGGGGAAAACCTTCATTGAGGTTTTTGGCCGGTCATAGGGGATGGTCTCAACTATGGTGAATCTGGGGCCACAATTGGTACAGGTGATGAAAGGGTGACGGTACCTTCGGTCGGAGGGGTCGAAAAGTTCATTACAGCAGTCGTTGCAGAGGGCAATATCCGGGGGGATACTGGTTGTTGCTGCATCAGTTGCGCTGCTCGCAAGGATGGTAAAGCCTTCCGGGACGGTGTCAAAAATGACCGGCCTACTTTTGATGGAGGTTATTCGGGAAAGGGGCGGCGGCTCGTCTGTTATTCTCCTGATAAATGATTCAAGCTGATCGGTTTCACCGGCTGCTTTTATCACGACTCCATCACCGGTGTTGATAACAGTGCCGGTAATGGAGAAGCGGGAGGCTGAAGTGTAAACAAAGGGTCGAAATCCGACGCCCTGGACAATGCCCCGGACGAGGATTTCAACCCCGGTCTGTTTACACCTTCTGTTTGAACTTAACACCGGTAAACATGGAGGAGATGAGTCCCTCCGGATGTCTGATATCGTTCCAGGTGAGGAAATAGACATGAATAACGGAGAATATAATAAACCACCACATCACCAGATGATGGTAAAGTCTGGCCTGCTGCTGGCTGCCCAGCAGAATGACGCCCCATTTCTGCCAGAAAGCCACCTCCGGGAAGAGCATGTAGAAGCCGCTCAGGATCATGAAAAGAGCTGCGAAAAAGGTGATCAGATAGGTAGCCCCGGCAAGAAGATTGTGCCCCAGGCGCTCATCATGTTTGTCACTGATATAGCTGTAGTGCAGGAGTGTGCTGAAAAGATTTTTCAAATTTCTCCCGGTAACCGGCAGGATGTCCAATACCCTTTCCTGTTTGTTACCAAAAATGTAGAGAAAAAGTCGAATCGCTACAGCTGAAGAAAAAGTGTATGCCGCAATGAAATGGATATAGCGGACATAGGACGTAATCGGCCATGCTCTGCTGCCCTCTATCATGTTGCCGGCCCATGGATTATTGATATAGAACCCTGTCGTGGCAAGAACGACAATCGACAGAGCGAACATCCAGTGGAAGAGGCGGAGCAGTATGCTCCAGCAGCGCTGTTTTTCGTATGTTACCATTATGTTTCCTCCGTTACAGAGCTTTGACTTTCATTACTTCCCTGCCTTCCGGGTCAAGCATATGGACGGCACAGGCAATACATGGGTCAAAAGAATGGATTGTGCGGAGAACCTCAAGGGGCCGCTCCGGGTCTGCAATCGGATTGCCCATAAGAGATGCCTCATACGGTCCAAGTTGTCCGGCCGCATCACGGGGTCCGGCATTCCATGTGGATGGTACAACGCACTGGTAGTTCTTGATCTTGCCATCCTGTATTACAATCCAGTGTGAAAGAATGCCCCGGGGAGCTTCATGTACACCGACACCCCGTTGCTCCCCCTGAGGGAAGGTGGGCGGATTGAATATTTCATAGTCGCCGGAGCCGATGTTGTTAACGAGCAGTTCCCAGTGGTCAAGGCAGAGGGAGGCCATCATGGATGCCCGCACAGCACGGGCTGCATGGCGACCAATTGTGGAGTGGAGAATTTCCGGTCCGACTTTGACTCCTGCGACTGCACTGATACGATCAAGAACTCCATTTACACTTTTGACCGTCAGTTTATGATCCTGGGCATAGCCTACTACCATCTGGGCAAGAGGGCCAACCTGCATCGGTTTACCCTGGAAGCGTGGTGCTTTCATCCATGAGTAGCGGCCTTCGTCTTCAAAGTCGGTATATTTGGGATCAGTAGTCGATTCCCATGGATGTTTGGACCAGTCTCCGTCATACCAGGAACGAGCGATGGACTCTTCAACATTTTCCTTGAAGTAACCATTGTTCAGACCGACAATGGGTTTTACGGATCCCAGATCACCACCGAAAATCGTGCCGCCGGGAAGATCTGATTTGGTGCCCGCTGCATCAGTAAACATATCCGGGGCTGCAAGATAGTTGGTGACACCGGCACCATAAGGAAGCCACTCTTTATAGAGAGCTCCAACCGCTACGACATCAGTGACATAGACCATGTTGACGAAATCTTTGACCTCTGATATCAGTTGCTTGATATAGTAGAGGCGCTCCATGGTAACAGCGGTTTCATTGTCAGGATTGAGGTTAGTGGTTACACCGCCAACACCTAGATTCTGGACATGCGGGTTTTTGCCGCCGATGATACCCAGGGCCTGGGTAGCTTTACGCTGGTAATCGAGGGCTTCAAGATAGTGGGAGACTGCCATGAGGTTTGCCTCCGGCGGCAGTTTCATGGCGGGGTGACCCCAGTAGGCGTTAGCGAACGGCCCCAGTTGACCGCTTGCAACAAGGGCTTTAAGCTTATCTTTTACCGCCGCAAAACGTTTGGGGCTGTTGCCGGGCCAGTCGGAGAGACTGTCTGCAAGTTTTGCAGTGGCAACCGGATCCGCATCAAGAGCTGAGACAACATCTACCCAGTCCAGTGCGGAGAGTGCATAAAAATGGACGATATGGTCATGCAGGCAGTGGATTGCCTGAACCATATTACGAATCAACTGGGCATTCAGTGGAATTTCCAGGCCCAGTGCATTTTCAACGGCACGAACAGAAGCGAGTGCGTGAACGGTTGTGCAGACACCGCAAATACGCTGGGTGAAAAGCCAGGCATCGCGGGGGTCACGGCCTTTGAGAATATTTTCAAGTCCCCGATACATCTGGCCTGAAGACCATGCTTTAGTTATTTCCCCTCCATCTACTTCGACGTCTATTCTGAGGTGACCCTCGATCCGGGTGATCGGATCAATGGTGATTCGCTGAGCCATATGTGAAACCTCCATAAAGTTTTAAATACCTGGAAATTTTTCGTTTTGTAACTCTAAACTTCATCTGCCGGGGCAGGATTATCTGTCATTGCCGGAAAGGCAGCTGTTATCAGTCGTCTTTATTACCTTTTATCAGACGTTTTCCAACTCCGACTACAGCATGAACACCCACGGCTGCAGCGGTCACACCGAGAATTTTTTTGCCTATCTGGTCCGCACTCTGTACTGACCCGGCAAAGGGGATTTTAACATTGGGCAGTCTCTCGTAGAAAGGCGTCATAGTGTCCCAGAAGTTTGGTTCGGTACACCCTGTACAGCCATGACCTACGCTTACCGGCCAGACACCCACGTCATTAAAGCGTACAGCGGGACAGTTGGCAAATGTCTCGGGTCCTTTACAGCCGACTTTAAAGAGGCAGTATCCAAGTTTGTGGGCTTCGTCGCCGTATTGTTCGACAAAACGGCCTTCATTGAAATGGGCTCTTCTTTCACACTGGTCATGAATCTTCCTCCCGTAGGCAAAGAGTGGGCGGTTCATGCTGTCGAGTGCCGGCAGTCTCTTGAAGGTGAGATAGTGGAGGATGGTACCAAGGAATGAAATCGGGTTTGGAGGACAGCCGGGAATATTGATAATCGGTGTACTTCCCACCAGTTCAGGATAGTCCTGAACGCCTGCAGCACCGGTCGGGTTGGGTGCGGCGGCCTGTACTCCGCCAAAGGATGCGCATGTGCCAATAGAGATTATTGCCGAAGCCTTTGGCGCAACCTCGCCAAGTATCTCCATCGCTGTTTTACCGGCAATTTTACAGTAGATACCGCCATCCTTTCTTGGGATGGCACCTTCCACTACCAGAATAAACGGATGGTTTTCAACGGTTTCAAGCAGATTCTGTTCAGCCTGGTGACCTGCAGCCGCCATCACGGTTTCATGGTAGTCTAGTGAAATAATATCGAGGATAAGACGGGCAAGATCAGGGTGTGAGCCGCGGAGCAGACTCTCGGTGCACCCTGTGCATTCCTGAAAATGGAGCCAGATAACCCGCGGTCGTTCTGCTGTTGCAGCGGCCTCCACAAGTTTTGGAATCATTGTGTCGGATAATCCCAGAGCGGCTGCAGCCATTGTGCATCCCTTGAGGAAACCGCGCCGATTAAGCTGCGGGTCCAGAGTTTTGTTTACCGTATCTGCCATATCAACCTCCTATTGCCTGGGCAACAATTATGCGCATAGCGCGATTGCGACAACATCTCAATGTCGAAAAAAATATCAAGTTTGTATTACAGCGAGTAACAAACAGTATTAAATTGTGCAAAAAGTGCTTATATGCACATCATATGGAGCTATCTGGCTGCCCTTATGTGATTTTTTTGATGATATGATCAGAGGCTACCAGTTGGGAGAGGGCATATCAAGAAAAAAATAAGAGGGTTGTTTTGTGCGGATGTGTCGGGGGGAGGGTGGGCTTGCGAGGGTGGACTTGCACAACTTGAACAATGACTATTTTTTAAAGCCGAATATGCTGCCTTTGCCTTTTCGTGAGAAGGCGGGTCTTGTTCTGCTGTTAGATGCTTTTTTGGCAGGCGTTTTTTGTAGCTGCCGTTGTTTGACCGGTGAACCGACTCTCAGTTGTTCCTCTTGAACTTGTTCGTCTCCGCTGGCTTCAATATAAAAACTATAGAAAAGAGAGCATTTACTGAAGTAGCTTTTATTCTGCAGCCATTTGGGCCAGTCGTTTTCTTTCCTGTTATGAACAAGAGTTGCAAGGTTAGTGAGCAGGTTGACGATTTCCTGCCGGAGAGAGCGGCGGAGATTGAGGTCAGTTCCAAGGGTCTGGTCCAGCTCACTCCGCATCTGTTTGGAAATTTGAAAAAGCTGGGCCCCCTTGCGGCGGACAGTGAGGATCTGGAAACGGGATTCTGCCCAGGGGATAAGGATGAGTGCAAAGAGAAAGAAGTCCGGCTGACGGTGTATCTTTTGCTCGACCGCCACACTGTTTACGCGGTCTATGGTTTTAAATATCCGGCTGAGTAATTTCCCGGGCTCAGTGTTGTTCCAGTGAGATCCTTTGAGAATGGACCGGTAAAGAGGGAAAAGTACGGGAAAAATACCTGAATCCATAGCCCGCTCAAACCATGGCGAGGATGCTCCGCTGTAGAGATCTTTAAGGATTTCATCACGCAGTCTGGAGGGCGGACAGAGGGAGAGCTTGTCGCTGTTTGCGCAAATTGCCTTCCAGCTGTTTTTTTCAATGGTAAAGTTGTTTCGTGCACTGTGGCGGATGGCACGCATCATCCGGACCGGATCGCGGTTTATTCTTTTTTCGGGTATGCCAACAAGCCGGACAATGGATGCTTCCAGGTCTTCTACTCCCCGGACATGGTCAATAATAGTGTTATTTTCAATTTCGTAAAAAAGGGAGTTGATGGTGAGGTCCCGACGCTGGGCGTCTTCACTGAGGGTGCCGAAGGTATTGTTGGGAGCAAGAACCTGTTCGGGGCCGTCAAGATCATGTTCGCTGAGGGAGCGAAGAGTCGAAATCTCAATAACCTTACCACCCCTGAAAAATACCTGGACGAGTCTGAATCGCCGGCCGATGGTACAGCTGTTGGGGAAAATTTTTCGCAGTTGCCCGGGTTTTGCATCCGTGCTGATATCAAAATCTTTTGGTGTTCCCCCGAGATACAGATCGCGTACCCCTCCCCCGACCAGATAGGCGTAAAAGCCGGCGCTTTTCAATCGCTTGAGGACAAGAAGAGCGTCCGGATCAATCATTTCAATGGTGATGGGGTGTTGTTCCTGAGGAATTACAAGGACATCTGTGGCGTCGGTGGATATCTCTTGCCTGGAACCGGCTTTACTGGAGAGAGTCATGGCTGGAGGTATTTGTCAAACTGCGGGGCTGAACCCCAGACCCTCTTTATAAACTGATTCTGCCTGCTTTTTGAACTGTCTGAAAATCTCAGCCACGGGGAGAATTTCATTCATTTTATAGGTGTTTTCGCCTGAGAATACCAGGCCGTCAGTTGTGTTGCCGTCACGGGAAAGTGTGAGCCGCGAGTTAATACAGTAAAGATGGCTGCAGTTTTTGATACAGACGTAAGGACATTTTTTGGTGCTGACATCTTCTCCGGCATTCATAGCCTTGACAAACGGATTGTTCAGGGCTCGACCGGGGAGGCCTACAGGGCTGGAGGTGAGCACGATATCTTCTTTTTTTGCGTCAAGATACGCCTGCTTGAATTCATCGGCGACATCACATTCCTTGCTGAGGACGAAGCGTGAGGCGATCTGTATGCCGTCAGCGCCATATTTATCCATCATCTCCGCCATCTCAAAACCGTTGGTAATACCGCCTGCAGCGATAAGAGGTATTTTATTTACTACCTCTCTCACTGCTGGAAAGAGCTCCCTCAGTGGTTTGTCCGTACCAAGGTGTCCTCCGGCTTCTTTAGCCTCGACAATTACGGCGGAGGCACCAAGTTTTTCGGCGAGCTTTGCCAGAGGAGGGGATGAGACGATCATCACTATGGGTGTATTGTACTTTTTTCCGATCTTGAAGATATCCCGTGAAAAGCCGGCTCCGGTAATTATCATGTCAATTCCCGCATCGATGGAACTCTTTACCAGGCGGGTAAAATCCTTCATGGCATACATGATATTTACGGCAATAACGCCGTCTGTTGCGGATTTTGCTTTTTTGATATCTTCGCCGAGTTCTTCAGGTGGTATGCCTGACCCGCCAATAACGCCAATACCACCGCACTCAGCAACAGGAGCGGCAAGCGCAGATGTTGAGACACGTATAGACATACCGCCCTGGATCAGAGGGAACGGAGCATTGAATTTACCGATTTTAAGCGAGGGCAATCTCATGTGGGCACAACTCCTTTAATTATAACATAACAGAGTAGAGAACAAGATAATGCCTCTCTTAACCACTTTTGTCAAGGGAGTATCATCTGACAAAAAGCTGAAAATATATTCTATTGGCAGGAAATATTGCTACGTATGCTTCAAATTGCGGCTGCTGGTCTGAAAAGTGTCGTTGCGGCTGTTCTTGACAAAAGTACTGAATTGCGGTTAAATGCGTAGTTTTGGTAAATTTTATTACTTTTTTGAACTTTTGGAGACAGTTTTGAAGATTAAAGCCCTTAAGGGATTTAAAGATATTCTGCCGGATGAAGTTATACTCTGGAAATATATTGAAGATGCTGCCAGAGATATTTTTCAGCGTTTCAATTTTTCGGAGATCAGGCTGCCGATTCTGGAAAAAACAGATCTTTTTGCCAGATCTATCGGAGAGGCGACAGATATTGTCGAAAAAGAGATGTACACCTTTGTCGATAAACAGGTGACAATGCGGCCTGAAGCAACAGCTTCTCTTATAAGGGCATATATTGAGCATGGCCTCTATGTTCACAAACCGGTGCAGCGACTTTTTACTATCGGACCGATGTTTCGTCACGAGCGGCCTCAGAAGGGCAGGTTGAGGCAGTTTCACCAGATGGATATTGAGGTTCTTGGCTCTGAAAATCCCCTTGTGGATGCCGAACTCATGGGTATGGCGGCAATGTTGTTCACCGAACTGAATATTTCTGTCAGCCTGGAATTAAACTCTCTCGGTTGTCCGCAGTGCCGGCCCCCCTATCGCGCCCGGTTACTCTCTTTTATCGAGAGCCGGCTGGATGCACTGTGTGAAGACTGCAGACGGCGAAGTACCACCAACCCTCTGAGGATACTGGACTGCAAGAAAGATCATTGTCGGCAGCAGGTTGAGGACGCGCCCTCTGTCCTTGCACATCTCTGCCCGGATTGTGATGCGCATTTTCAGGCAGTTCAGAATGGCTTGCAGCACCTGGATGTTGATTACAGTCTTAATAAATTTATGGTTCGCGGTCTTGACTACTATTGTCGGACAACTTTTGAGTTTGTCACTTCAGATCTGGGCGCGCAGTCAGCGGTATGCGCCGGAGGGAGGTATGATGGACTGATTGAAAAGCTGGGTGGTCCCGGGAAGGCGGGCATCGGCTTTGCTATGGGTATTGAACGGCTGGTTCTTCTTCTCCAGCAGCAGGAGAAGTCTGCTGCCGATCCGGATCTCGATCTTTTTGTTATAGGACTGGGAGAAGAAGGCGGAAAACTTGGCTATGGTCTGGTTCATGAAATGCGAAAAGGAAGATGCAGGGTTACCATGGATCATGAGGGACGCAGCCTGAAAAGTCAGATGAAACAGGCGAATAAGGCAGGTTCAAGATATGTTCTTATCATAGGTGATAATGAACTTGCGAGCGGTAAAGGGATTCTCAAGAATATGGCAACTCAGCAGCAGCAGGATGTCGAATTGGACAGTTCTGTTTTGGCAGAAAGAGTGAGTGCCAGCTGAAGCTTCGAATGACCTTTTAACGAGTTTATCAAATTCAGACAAAATAAATATTATGGAATCGATGGGAAATTTAAGCCGGACTCATTATTGCGATGACCTCGGTGTTGAGGATATCGGCGGCCAGGTTACGCTGATGGGATGGGTTCTGCGGAGGCGTGATCATGGTGGTGTTATTTTTATTGATCTGCGGGATCGGCGGGGTATAACCCAGGTTGTTTTTAATCCTGAGATCAACCCGGAGGTTCATGCCAAGGCCCACCAGATTCGCAGTGAATGGGTACTGGCGGTTCGGGGAAAAGTTGAGGCTCGGCCAGGCGATATGGCCAATCCGAAACTTAAAACCGGAGGTATTGAGGTTCTGGTCGATGAGTTACGTATTTTAAACAGCAGTGAAACACCTCCCTTTCCCCTCGATGAGGAAGGTGAAGTGTCCGATCACCTGCGTCTGCAGTACCGGTATCTTGATCTTCGCCGACCGGAAATGTCGGCAAACCTGGTAACCAGGCATAAGGCTGTACAGGCTATCCGCAATTATCTCAATGATAATGACTTTCTTGATATTGAGACGCCCATGCTTACCAGGTCAACTCCGGAAGGGGCGCGGGATTACCTTGTTCCAAGCAGAGTTAATGCTGGAAGATTTTACGCTTTGCCGCAATCTCCGCAACTGTTTAAACAGCTTCTCATGATTGCCGGAATGGACCGATACTACCAGATTGTCAAATGTTTCCGGGATGAAGATCTGCGGGCTGACCGGCAGCCGGAGTTCACCCAGATTGATATGGAGCTCTCCTTTGTGGATGAGGAGCAGGTTATCTCTATGACCGAAGGCATGGTCAGAGCTCTCTTTAAGGAGACTCCCGGGATTGAGCTCACGCCTCCCTTTGCCCGTCTTACCTTCGATGAGTCGATGGCAAGATTCGGTACCGACCGGCCCGATATGCGTTTTGGCATGGAGCTTGTTGATCTTACCGAAATAGCTGCCAGGTGCGGTTTTAAGGTTTTCAGATCCATTGCCGACAAGAAGGGGACTATCCGGGCTATTAACGCCAGGGGGTGTGCTGCTTTCTCCCGCAAGGAACTGGATGTGCTGACTGACTACGCTGTTCAGTTTGGTGCTAAGGGACTCGCCTGGGTGAAGATGAAGGCGGATGGAGAGTGGCAGTCTCCGATTGCCAAATTTTTCACTGATGAGGAGCGGGCGGAGATTACTGTCGCCATGGGTGCTGTGGAGGGAGATCTGCTCTTTTTCGGGGCTGATGAGCCGAAGGTGGTGTTTCAGGTTCTTTCGGAGCTTCGTGTTGAACTGGCAAGACGGCTTGATCTCTTGAAAAAAGATGATTTTAATTTCATCTGGATCACAGACTTTCCTCTTGTCGAGTATGATGAGAAAGAGAAGAGATTCCAGGCGTTGCATCATCCGTTTACAGCACCCAGGGTCGAGGATATCGATAAATTGGAGAGTGACCCGGCAGGAGTGTACAGCCGTGCTTATGATCTGGTGCTTAATGGTACCGAAATTGGTGGCGGCTCAATTCGTATCCATCAAAAGGATCTGCAGGGGAAGGTTCTGGATGTCCTCGGAATTGGAGAGGAGGAGGCGGATGAAAAATTTGGCTTTCTGCTGCGTGCTCTTGAGCTTGGTGCTCCGCCTCACGGCGGGTTTGCTTTTGGCCTGGACAGGCTGTTGATGCTGATTACCGGTGGTGATTCCATCCGCGACGTCATTGCTTTTCCAAAAACGCAGAAGGCAACCTGTCCGCTGACTGAAGCTCCTGCAGCGGTGGCAAGAAAGCAGCTGACTGAACTGCATATCCGTCCTGACTGGAAAGAGTAGCGTTTAGTGCCTTACTCCGTAATAGCTATAATAAAAAACAGGTAAGCACCCTTAACAGCCAGGGCATAAACTCCGACTCCGAGAAAATATAAATTCTATTAAACCAATTTGGTGAATATCAGCAACAGATAGCGAACGTAGAGAGACCTTCGAGGCACTTATCCCGTGATACTGGAAAATCTTTCGACTTGTCGGGTTGATAAGTCGTTGCAGGAAACTGCAGCGACTTATTGTTTGGTCACCCCCGGAATGGTATTCACCACATTTCTCTGTGATTTTCTGCAAAACCTGTATACAGCCTGAATTATTCTTCATTCTCGTCAGCTGTGGACAGTTCTCCGCTTTTACTTCTCTTCCGATTTCTAAAAACGATTTCAACATCAGGGAGAAATTCATGGAAGACATCTCCGTAAATTTCCCAGATGGTGATAAAAAGAGCGGCAATAATAGGGCCGATGATGATACCAAGCAGGCCAAACATGGTTATGCCGCCCAGGGTACCGAAGAGGACAAAGAGATCATGCATTTCAGTGTCTTTTCCCACCAGGCGGGGACGGATAAAGTTATCAAGATTTCCAGCCACAGCGCCACAGAGAACCGCCAGAATGAGCGCACCGGTAAAGTCACCTGTGAGGGCAAGGATAATAAGTGCCGGTCCCCAGATAATTGCTGTACCAAAAGCGGGAATAAGAGACATAATGGACATCACTGATCCCCAGAAGACCGGGCCTTCAATGGAAGCGGCTGCAAAGGCGATACCGCAGATCGTTCCCTGCATTATTCCTATGATAAAGGAGCCCTTTATAGTTGCTCTGGTCACTGAAGTGAATCGGTGGAGAAGGCGTTGTTCATCGTGATCATTCAGAGGCAGGAAAAAGAGAATTTTTTCAAGAAGGATGTCGCCCATTGTGAGAAAATAAAACATCACGTAGAGCATGATGATTGAACTGAAAATGGCGTTCACTGTCAGTTTGGTAAATGATGACAGAGAGTCGATCAAAAAACTGGAGACGGTGCCGACCAACTGCCCTGCCTTCTGAATAATGATATCTCTGTATGGCAGAATATTTTCATAATAGGGTATTTTTTCCAGAAAATGAGTGATTGTTGTAGGTTCTGCAATAAAGCTCTGGACCCAGGGGGTAACAGATTGACCGACATTTATGGCCTGAGAAACAATAACGGTTATTAATGCTGCCAGAGGAATCAGCACGAGAAGAACGATGGAGCTAACGGTAAGGACGGAAGCAAGGTTTTCCCGGTTGTTGAGTTTCCTGGTCAGCCAGAGATGAACCGGACTGACTATTGCGGAGAAGAGTCCCGCCATGAAGATAGTCATCAGAAACTGATGAATCATGGTGAGAAAAAGTGCAGAAATTAAAAACACCAGACTGAGGAGTGTGGTGTTATGTACCAGTTGACGTTTCATCTGTTTTTGGTATTTTTCTCTTCAGGCCTGTCCCTGCATCGATCATTGATTTCAGAAAAAATTGACTAACTCTTATTGTCCCGTCGGGTAGGCTTTTTTCCATGAATCCTTCCGGCTTTTACTGAAATTGGTGAGGGCTTTATAAAAAGCTCCCACGGCCAGTTCTGCACAGTGGTAATGGTCCGCCGGAAGTGTCTCCAGATATTCGACGACGTTATCCGGTGAGAGCTGCCAGCAGTCGCTGATTGTCCTCCCTTCGATCAGATAGGACACGGCATTGCCACAGGCCACTGTATTCGCGCATCCATCCACCTGAAAGGTCAGCATTTGAATCTGGTTGCCCAGAACATAGAAGTAGATCTCAATGGTATCACCGCAATCCCCTGTGCGTTTACCGTATCCGTCAGGCTGTTCAAGTATTCCATAGCGGTCAGCTCTGGTTACCATTTTCTGAAAATGTTCGGAGTGGGATGCGGTTGGCTGACATGTGTGCTCTTTCATCTGGTTATCCGGTCTGGTTTGAAATTTTCTGTTTTGGAGTTTTTGAGAGAGGCAGAGTTGAAATAAAGGGTACCTTGCATAACGCTGAGTTTGGGCCAAAAGGTGATTTTGCAAGGTGGCCTAAAGTGTGAGGACAGCGCATCAGTCGGGCTGGAATGTGATACCCCTGCTATGAAAGAACGCCTTGTACTGCATATCCTCTTTTAAAATATGGTCGATCAGCCATGTCTGGAGATATTCAAGCAGAGCAACCGAGAGAATGTTTGGTCCAATACCGGTGGCTGAACAAAATTCCAGGGTTTTCCTGATAAATTCTTCGTGCAGTTTAACGTGTGCATCTTTTTTTTCGTAGCCGTACTCTGACATGAGGTACTCTTCTGCACGGAAATGTTCCCGGGTATAATCCATCATTCCTGTCAGCAGGTCTGCAATGGTCTCGGGAGTCGTTACACTTTTCTGCTCGGCAATCAAATCATTAATCATTGCTATTAACTTCTGGTGCTGGGCGTCCATTTTCGGGATGCCTACACTGTACCCTTTCTGCCAGATGATCTTTTCCATGATACAGATATTCTCCTTCAACGGTAATGATACGATCGTTTACGGTACCCCACTGTACCATAAAAATACCACCTGGCTCCTCCTTTACAAGGATTAATAATGGCCTGAACAGATAAAGGTTACCTTTCAGCGGGTAGAATTATCGTTCCATCAGAGAAATATAATGCCTTTTTGTTTTACCGGTATATATCTGTCGCGGTCGAGAAATTCTCTGTTTATGATCAAGCAGTTCTTTCCAGTTGGCTATCCAGCCGGGCATTCTGCCGATGGAGAACATGACTGTATACATATAGAGCGGAATACCGATAGCACGCAGGAGTATGCCGCTGTAGAAATCAACGTTCGGATAGAGATTTCTGCTGATAAAATAGTCATCCTTGAGGGTGGCCTCTTCCAGTTCCAGGGCGAGATCAAGCAGATTGTCATTTATGTGGAGCTCGTTCAGGAGGGTGTGGACCTGTTTTTTCAGGATGAGTGAGCGGGGGTCAAAGTTTTTGTATACACGGTGACCAAAGCCCATCAGTCTGAAGGGATCATTTTTATCCTTTGCTTTTTCTATATAATATTCAGGCTTGTGGCCCGAGGTGCGTATATCTTCAAGCATGGCGATAACTGCGGCGTTAGCCCCGCCATGCAGCGGTCCCCACAAGGCACATACTCCAGCAGCAACGGAGCTGAACAGGTTCGCCCGGGAGCTGCCTACCACACGGACGGTTGAAGTGGAGCAATTCTGCTCGTGGTCTGCGTGAAGGATGAGAAATAAATTAAGAGCTTTTTCCACCACCGGAGAAACCAGGTACTCCTGGTAGGGGTCGGAAAACATCATATGGAGAAAATTCCCACAGTAGCCAAGGCGGGGATTTGGGTGGTTTATCGGTTTACCCGCCGCCATCCTGTAAGCAAAGGCAGCTATTGTTCTCACCTTCGACAGGAGCAGGGTAGCTGTTTTATCAAACTCGCCGCCGGCGGAAGTTACCTCAAGAACCTCAGGGTGGAAACAGGACACCAGGTTAAGCATGGCCGAGAGGATCGCCATGGGCGGGGCTGATTTTGGAAAACCGGAAAAGTGGTGCTCCAGATTTGTATGCAGGGGGGCATGTTCCTTTAAACCGGCGGAAAAGTTTTGCAGTTGGATTTCGTCGGGCAGTTCACCATAAAGAATAAGGTAGGAAACCTCTACAAAGGAGGCCTTTTCAGCTAACTCCTCGATCGGATACCCACGGTTGCCGAAACCGGGATCCATGGTAATATATCCGGTTTCTGACCGCAGGGAAGATATATCAAAACATTTTTCGTTTTCCGACCCGGTAGCTATATTAAATTCAAAATTCTTCCCTTCAAGAGACAATGTTGCTTTATTACTCATAACTTGCTCCGTGCAATGGTGGTTTATTTCGTTCAATTTCTGCTAGTCGGCATTGTAAGATAATAATAATTATTCATAATAAAGCAATAGCCAGCTGAATCAATTTCAGGGTCAGGTAAAGAGAATTCCGGGATCAACGTCTGTCACAGACCCGGTTCCCGTCAATACCATTGCCTGTTTCAGCTCCTCTCTAATTGTATCAATATATTTTTCCACGCCATTCTGAAGACCTCCTACCGCAGCAATGGAGAATGGCCTGCCTATCATCACTGCATCAGCACCGAGAGCGAGAAGCTTCAGGATATCGCTGCCACTGCGTACTCCGCCATCTGCGAGAATGGTTATTTTACCTTTTACCGCACGGGAAATATCAGGAAGTACTTCTGATGTCGCAGGGGTGGAATCAAAAACCCTTCCCCCATGATTGGAGACGACGATTGCGTCAGCTCCTGCTTCAACAGCTAGTTGAGCTTCGTCGGCAGTCATAATTCCTTTCAGGATAAACTTCATCTCACTTTTTTTTATGATCTCCGCAAGTTGGTTGACTGACTTAGGTGATACAGGTCTGCCCATTTTACGAAGAGTGATCAATCCGGCGGCATCAATATCCATACCGACAGTGTCTGTCCCGGTTTTCCTCGCTTCGTCGAGCTTCTGGAAGAGCTCGCTTTCTTCCCATGGTTTGATAAACGGAATACCGTGGCCATCATTTTTCCGGATAGCTTCAAATCCCGACTGATAGATCATTTCAGGCACTCCATCACCTGTGCAGCCGATGATTCCTTTTGCCCTGCAGCCGCTAACTATGGCTTCGCAGTATGCGTTTTCTGATATGCCGCCGCCCATGTTAAAGGATACACCTCCTATTGGTGCTGCAAGAAGAGGCAGTGACAGTTGTTTGCCGAGTAGGGTAATTTCGGTGTCGGGGGCTGTAACCTCGTGGATTAGACGCATGTTGAATGTGCGGGCAGCGAGAGCTTTCACGTTGGTGATAAAAGAAGAACCGGTTCCCAGTCCGCCCATACCCGGAACCTCTCCGGCGCACGCAAGGCCGTTGCATACAGGACAGACCCGGCAGAAATTTTTCATCAGGTCTTTGGCATTTTTTCGAACTTCTTTCATTATATTACTCCATTAATATGGTTGTTGTGCGGGAGTGTTTAATGGGGAATTCAGTACTGCTGGAGCAGGTCTTAAGATCCCGGACTTCGAGTACGTGGGAGTTTCGGTCTGCCATTGCGCCTCAGGTCTCCGCCGTGTCCCGCAAAAAAATATCGAGACGATCAAATATGAAGTAGAGTGAGTCGAGAACAATATGTTCTTCCTCCGTATGCTGGGACATTTCTCCGGCAGCGCCCCATAAAGCTCCGGGAACATTCCT
>JAFDME010000170.1 GCA_019306075.1 Deltaproteobacteria bacterium
AAATAAGGCTATTAGAGGGCCAGAGTCAATTAGGATTTTTTTCATTTACTCTTGGCCTTAATTTTGTTCTTCAACAGTTCTTTTCTGTTTGCTGACAAGTCTCCAAGACCGCTTGAATACTTACCAAATAGATCTTCTCCAGTTTTCCACGCGTTTGGTGAATTAAGTTTTTCCAAGTATTCGTTGATGCTTTTTCTAATTAATTCAGATTTGGTTAAGCCTAGATTTTTAGCTGTGTTATTAATGGATTGCTCAAGTTTAGGATCTAATCTTAATGTGATCATTTTGCCACCTCCGTATTACACAACGTAATACAAAAAAGTAAAGGTGTCAATTTCCATTTCCTACATATATTCTGCGAGAGAAAAGCAGGTTTTACTGGACAGACAATTAATAAACCTCTATTTTTAACAGGAAACTGGTTCCTGCAAAGGAAAAATGTTACTTCATTTTCCTCATAACCACACAAAATCAATGATATGCAGTGTACTAACTGCACTGCAGGAAGAAATTAAATGAAAAAAAACAGCTGTTGTATCAGTTCCCGGCTGCGACACTGCATCCTTGCCTCTGCACTGCTGATCAGCCCCTTTGGCCACAGTACAGCCGATGCACAGCAGGGATTTGACAAAGTTCTCACACTGGAAAGTATCACCTTCCAGATCAACTGCCCCAACGCAGGTTCTCTGAATGACGTAACCATAGCTCCCTCAGGGCTGAAAGAAATCAACACACCAATCACCATAAACGAAGCTGACGGCAGTGTTACCGGTGCCGAGGTTGCGGACATAAACGGAGACGGGTCACCGGAGATATACATCTATCTCACCTCCGCCGGCAGCGGCTCCTACGGCAGTCTCATCGCCTACAGTGCCAATCATAATAAATCTCTGAGTGAGATCTATCTGCCACCTCTTGAAAACGACAAGAGTAATGCCAAGGGCTATATGGGGCATGACCGGTTTTCCATTGCAGAGAACCATCTTGTCCGGCGTTTCCCCGTATACCGGGATAATGACAGCAACGCCAAGCCCACAGGCGGCACCAGACAGCTTGAGTACAAACTGGTCCCGGGGGAAGCGTCCTGGCAGCTGAAACTTATAAAAAGCTCATTACAGTAGATTTGTTAATTCGACATACTTGGGCTCCGCTCAGTAGAACCATGTAAAAAAATCTGGTTTCCTGCTCATTGGTTTTTCAATTATTCTCTCTGTCACTGACCGTTTTTCCCATATCCTCTCCGACACATTGGGCAGGAGTCTCTGTGGTGACAGCCATCTGCTGCGCTGGACGTTGCAGGAATTTCATGCTTTTTCCAGATGCTGCCGAGCATAATTTCATCAACAGAAAAATAGTTTTCCGACTTATCGGGTTAACTGAAAACAAGGGTCGCGGAGGAAAATGGCGAAATTATTCTTTACTATAATTTGCCACCTCGATCAGGTTACTGTCCGGGTCCCTGAAGTAAAAGGAGGTAAGGGCCCCGGTTGCCCCGGTTCTGGCCACCGGTCCTTCCACTATTTTAACCCCGCAACGCCTGGTATGCTCCATGGCCAGCTCTAATTCTGTTTCCGTTATAAAACAGATATCTCCTGAGCCCGGGGTTGGCCTGTTTGCTTTAAGTTCAAACTCCTGACCATGCTGATGGAGGTTGATTTTCTGGCTGCCAAACCTGAGTGAAACCCTGCCTTCACCAAATTTTTCCGCAGTCATACCAAGAACAGACTCATAGAACTGCACGGTTTCATCAATGTTTTTAACTGTCAAAACTATATGGTCGATAGAGGTGATACTTATATTTATTATCTTGTTCATAGCTCTCCTCCATGGACTTCCAGGTGTGGATTTATTTGAGACTTAAAAATGAAGTTGAGGTATAGTGTGATGGAGATGATTCCGAAGTAGAGAATTGTACATCATTATCTCAAAGCCACCCCTCAAATGATATGAGGGAACGCGTAGTTTCAATACAACTTTCAACCTTTATAACCGGAGAAGGAGGTTCGTATGGAAAAGAAAATTACCGTATTATGTGTACATTCTGAAAAAGATTTTAAAAAGCAGGGGAAAACTATCACCAAGCTGGCAAAGAAGCAGGGGCTTATTGCCATCACAAATCGCCTCTCGCTTTTTATCAACAAACCCTGCCGTCGCTGGTGGTTCGCCCGTAAGGACAGCGAAGTCCTTATCTCTGTTGAATATGGTTTGATCGACGGGGAGGCTATCAGCTTTCTCACAAATGAGGTGTCAACCTGAACACCTCCCTGTTCTACCGGCCTGATTTCTTCTCATGTTAAAAGAAATCAGGTCTCCTTTCCCTGCCCCGAAAAACAGATGTTTTTTTATTTGATCAGGCGGACAAGCCTCTGATATTCTTCCATTGTATCAATATCAATATGAATGCCGGAATCGGGAACATCCACTTCCTTAATCTGTTCTCTCAGGCGGTCAAAAAATACACGGGGCCCCGTATCCCCGGTAATCTTCTGGAGCATAGGAAAAATGGAGCGATGCACCAGCACCGGATTCCCCCTTTTGCCACAAAAAGTTGGGATAACAAGACTCGAAGATCGCCCGCCAGAGGCACGGATCAACCTGTTGATTGTCTCGATTGTGACAAAGGGCTGATCTCCGAGAAGAAAGAGCGCTCCATCCGTATCAGCGGGTACAACATTAAGTCCTGCCTGCAGGGAACTGCTGTGTCCCCTCCTGTAATCCGGATTAATAATTACCGTGGAGGTTTGAAAACTAATCTTTTCCAGGATGATTTCCGCCTTGTACCCCAGCACAACTGTCAAACTCGAGAGATCAGACCGGGATGCATTTTTAATCACCCTCTCCAGCAGCAACCCATCTCCCCATGGAAGCAGGGATTTAACACTCCCCATGCGTTTTGAAGACCCTGCAGCAAGGATAATCCCCGCAATTTGAGGCTTGACAGAAGACATGAAAATACCCTGTCAGCAGGTAAAAAAAGTTGAATTCATAATGTTTTACTTCCTCCCGCCTTTACATTGATAATTTCGGCAATGATGCTCACCGCAATCTCCTCTGGAGTCCGGGAACCGATATCGAGTCCGATAGGAGAGTATACCCGGGCAAGACTCTGCCGGCTGACTCCCTCCTCCATCAGCGCATTATAGATTGTATCCCGCTTTCGGAGACTGCCGATCATGCCGATATATGCGGGAGAAACTGCAGATTTCAGGGCCAGTTCCAGAACGTCCTTATCACCCATATGTCCCCGGGTAACGATAACGATATAACTGGAACCGGTAATAGAAATTTCCCCAAACGCCTTCGAGTAGGGCATGGCATATATCTCATCAGCCTGCGGGAATCTCGTTTTATTGGCAAAATCAGCAAGATCATCAAAAACGATGAGCCGAAATCCGACCATCTCGGCAAGAGGAGCGACAAAGGTAGAGATATGGCCCCCTCCAAAGAGCAGGAGCTCAGGTCTCTCGCCGACAGGCTCCGCAAAAAGATCTCCAGCCCCCTTCGATTCAAGAAAACAGGGATTGACCGGATGTCCGGGAAAATCGGCAAAAGGAATATTGCCAACCAAATCCCCGCCTTTTTTCACCAGCATTCGTCTGCCGGGTGCCAGGGCGTCGCTTTTATCCCGTATCAGGGTAACAAGAGTACCACTGCCACCTTCCTGAATAAACTGAAAGATGGCCTTAAAGCATGCAACTGCAGCAGCGTCCCCGGCAAAGACCGGTTCAAAAAAGAGCTCGACCATGCCGCCACAGATCATCCCTGCCTGTGCAATTTCCGTTGCTGTCATAGTGACGGTATCTCTTGAAGTGATCCGCTTTTCCAGGAGAACCTTTGCCTGTTTGACAGCTTCATATTCCAGCAGACCGCCGCCGATGGTGCCGGAGAGGATTCCATCACTATCGATCATACAGATACTTCCCACTCCTCTGGGCGCAGACCCTTCCCTTCTGACAATACGAATCAGAACGGCGTCTTTTCCGTTGTTCAGGGTTCGGTAAAGTTTTTCATAAAGCCTGGCGTTCATCAGGTTCTCTCCTGCTCCATTTCCATACATTGATAAATAGTCGGCGTCGGCTTCAGTGTGCCGATAATAATCCGATGGAAGATGGATCTATCCTCTTTTTCAAAAATTGCGGCTATCCGTTCTCCCGCCTGCCGTCTCTCTCTATTGTCTGCTTTATTGAGAAAGGCGATTCGCATGCTCGCCCGTCCGGTATCAGATATTGCGGACATATCGTGGAGCATCACCGATGCAATGGAGGATTCGGTGATCTCCTGCATGGGTGCCAATCCGGTCACACGTGAAAAAATGGAGGACCTGAAAACCAGCTCCCCGGTAAGTGGTTTTGCCACAGCATCAAGACCGGCCAGAGCAACAATACGGTCGGAGAAAAGAGGCACAACGGGTTCATGGGGAGCGCAGGCCTTAAGAGGTCTCCGGGCGGCACCATCCGCTTCAATGATGATAAAATCAAAGAGACCGGAATGCAGAATAGACTCGATAACAGCAGGTTTCAAACCGTTCAGTTTATTCTGGTCTTTCAGAAATGCGGATCCTGCAGTCAGATGAGAATGATCCTTCAGCAGAACCTCTGCCTGCGCCGTAATTTCCCCGGCAACATCTGATATGATGGCGGCAGAGAAATGATCACCCTCAGGCATGAAAATCCTGGTGGTCGTCGTGGTCAGCACTCTCCTGCCGGAGGAAACAAGCTCCCGGGCAAGAGCATACATAAGAGAGGTTTTACCCCCTGCACCCACAAGGCTGATCACCCCCTTACTGCCAAGGGAGAGCGCCTCCTGAAGATTCAAGTGAATGCTCCCAGGATAGCCTCGAGAACAGCTCCACCGATGGCACGGGATTTCTCCGACACTGTGGAGCAGAATGTCACATTGGCCCTGGGATCAATATCACCGATTTTGGTCCCTTTGCTCACAGCAGTTCCTTCCCGGATCAATCCCCTGACCACACCACTGATTTTTGCAGTAACCTCTTTTCCTGCAACACAGCAGACCACCTCGCCCGCCTTGACCAGATCAGTGATTTCATGTTCTGTCTGAAATGTGCCATCTGCAGGAGAACGCAGTACTCTCTCCACAGTATATCCGCCGATATTTCCCGGAACACCGGTATTGGCCTGTGCAGAACCGGTTTCAATGACCCGGCCCATATCATGCCCTCTCATAGTCTCTACTACCCTGTGCACATCGACTGACGCAGTAAACCCCGGTCCAAGACCAATGACCAGGGGAGCATCTTCTATCTTTGTACCGAGATTTCTTTTGGCGATGGTGGCATCAATCAACACCCCGGTTTGCATCTCCTCCAGCACAGTCCACTCAGGATCAACCAGAACCGCCAGCTGTCCCCGGCCCCAGGCGGCTGTTATACCGCTTTTACCCTCCACCCGTACTGCCTCAATGGCCTCAACAACCGCTCTTCCGTCATGGATCGCCTCACAAAAGGATACCCCCCTTCTTACAGCCAGAGGGGCTTCTATTTCCATCATAAAAATTCTGGAGAAACCGGCTCTGTTAAGGCGAACAGCAACCCCTGTGGCCATTTCCCCGGCACCCTTTATGCCAATAATAGTTCTGCCCAGTTCAGTCGGTTTCATACTCTTCTCCTCAACCCCATTCCGGCAAATTTTCAAAAAACTGCCTTTCCAGACTGCCTGCCCTTTTCCTTCTTCCCGCTGAAAGAAAGTGACTGTACAGCGGGTCGGTCAGGAGATTCCGGCTCTTTAAAATCTTCTCCTCAAGAATAAAAAGAACCTCTATCGATTTATCGCATGAAGGATACCCTTTATCATCCAGAGGGATGGTATCGTCCCGGGAAACCTTAACAATGTTGTTAATATCAACAAGTTTGACAGCCCCCGTTGCGGTGATGATAAGGTTACCATTACCGGCAAGGTCAGTGACATAACCAGACTCGGTGATCATTTTTCGCATTCGCCTGACAAAGGCTGCAATGGATTCCAGACTTGTCACAATTCGTTTTTTGTCAACCTTTCCACCGGGAAACCTGGATTGAAAAAAGGTGTCGAGAGGATCTTTAGCAGAAAGCCCCCACGGGTCGAGAATCGCCCCGTGGATATATTCCTGGAATCCGCAAAGTACAATTTCATTTTTTCCCGTTCCGGTATAGTCAACGATGAATTCACTGGAGATGGCAATAAGCTCGGGACCAAGAAATTTGAGGACCAGAGTGTACTTTTTGATTTCACTCATAATCTGCTCAAGAGAAGTAAACCGGGCCCGCAATATCCTCAGCATATATCTGGGCACAGCTCTCGGGTACCGGCGGATACCGTCGATAATCTCCCCTTCCGTCTCCTTCAGCAGATCACGGAGTGCCAGAACTTCAAAGATATGGGACCTCATCCCCTGCCGGTTATGTTTCCTGAAATAATAGTGATCTGAATCCCTGATAAAATTCAGCCGTACTACTTCCTTCCCGGTAAGGGACGCAATGTCCCGAATATCACGCTCCCTGTCTGTCATGGGTAGAGCGGGAAAGCTTTGCAGAGTTCAGCAATGCTCCCCTTTGCAGCGGCTATTTTCTTTTCACTGTCCGGATTTTTCAGCAATCCGACAATCAGGCCGGCGATTATTTCAACCTGACCGGCTTTCATTCCCCTGGAAGTGATTGCCGGGGTTCCAATACGGATACCACTGGTCACAAAGGGACTTCTGGTCTCAAAGGGAATTGAGTTTTTGTTTACGGTAATTTCCACCTGGCCGAGGAGTTCCTCTGCGGCTTTTCCGGTAATATCCAGGGAGGTAAGGTCAACCAGCATCATATGGTTGTCGGTGCCTCCGGAGATAAGATCAACCCCATTCTCTGTAAAAACCCGGGCCATAGTGACCGCATTGCCCACCACATCTTTCTGATACTCTGCAAAGGTATCTGAAAGTGCCTCCTTGAAGGCGACCGCCTTAGCGGCGATTACATGCATAAGCGGACCGCCCTGGATTCCAGGGAAAATAGCACTGTTAAGGCTTCTCCCGAAATCTGATTTAGCCATTATCAGGCCGCCCCTCGGGCCCCTCAGGGTTTTATGGGTGGTAGATGTTACAATGTCTGCGACCGGTACAGGTGAGGGATGCAGGCCGGTGGCGACAAGGCCGGCG
>JAFDME010000171.1 GCA_019306075.1 Deltaproteobacteria bacterium
AGGCATTATAAAATTCCGATCTATTCGAGTTAAAAATCAATAACTTCAATTTTATAATTCTTATGCGGGTTCACTGGAGAAGGTCCCTCGACTTTAAGAATACTGCTGCCATTTAATCCAAGGTTTTTTATCTCCTTTTTTGCAAAGTCCGCCCAGTTCACCGGGTTATATTTGCTTTCAACCGGCCATACCCCATATGAAAACATCAGTTCCTGACATGTTTTCAGAAGAGGGCTTACAGCCACAATCCAAGTTGACAGCCTGACCCTTGTGATACTCCTGGCAGTATTGCCGCTGGTAGTCGGTATCAGCACCATTGCCGGACTTTTCACCTTGTTGAGAATTGTTTCGGTACTGGCAGCAACATGATCGACAAAACTGGCATGATAATCCGTCGTCTGCGGTTTTAAAACTCCCTCATAATGCTTCTGCAGTCGGTGAGGTTCCGTTGCTTTACAGATTTTTACCAGCATCTCCACTGATTCCAGAGGGTAGTCCCCCATCGCCGACTCTTCTGAGAGCATAACACAATCGGTACCGTCCAGAATGGCGTTGGCGACATCCGTTGCCTCCGCCCGGGTCGGCCTGCGGTTATGGGTCATCGACTCCAGCATCTGAGTGGCAGTAATAACAGGTTTTCCCATTAGATTGGCCCTGGCAATGAGAAACTTCTGCACCACGGCAATCTCCTCAATTGGAATCTCAACCCCCAGATCTCCTCTGGCCACCATAATACCATCGCTCACAGCCAGGATCCCATCGATATTTTCATGGACCGAAGAACGCTCAATCTTTGCAATAATAAAAGGATCATATCCCAGCTCTTCGGCAGCATTTCTGACATCCAGCACATCCTGAGCATTGGTGACAAAAGACTGACTGACACCATCCACCCCCTGCTCAAGCGCATAACGCAGACACTCTCTGTCCCTCCCTGTGAAGGCACTTGTACCGAGGTCAATACCGGGGATATTGACACCTTTTCTTGAGCGCAAATCTCCACCTGCCACCACCCGGCAATGAATGTCAGACCCACCGGTTTCCACAACAGACAACTGAATCAAACCGTCACTCAAAAAAAGAATATCGCCCTGTTTTACCACAGATGGAAGCTGTTTCATGCTCACAGAGACACGGTTTTTATCTCCGAGAATATCATCTGTTGTAAGTGTAAATAATGCGTTCTTTTCCAGCAGAACGGGATCTTTGGAAAAATCACCTATACGCATTTTCGGGCCGGGCAGATCCGCCATAATCGCAACCCTTATGCCGGTGCGACTGGAAGCCTCCCTGATAATTTTGATCACCTTTCCATGACTCTCAAAATCGCCATGGGAGAAATTGAGCCTGGCCACATTCATACCTGCACGAATCATTTCATCAATCATCTGCGGAGAGTCCGATGCCGGCCCGATGGTACAGACAAGCTTGGTTTTATTCGATTGTAATACGACCATTTTCACCCTTTTTCATACTCTGTATCAGATAAACCTCACCTGAAAATATTATTGTTTAATCATTTCACTCACGATTTGGATTGATAGCACGTTAAGCACGTTTTTTAAAATTTTTTGTTTTTATACCGAATCCCGCATTAACCCCGATAAACGGAATAACTATCCCCGAGAGAGGGAACGGGCAGAACATATAAAAAATTCTCATTTGATTTCAGCGTTGACTTAACTCATCTCGTTAGGGTTCATTTCTTCAACCGTAAAAACAGCAGCATCCCAGGGAGAAGATATCCCTGGGATCAGCCGGCAACAGCAGGAAAAATTTCAAACCGTATCAGGCCTCTTCCTCAATACGGAACCCGATTATCGGGTAACCGATGTCCAGTTTATTGTAAGACGAGAAAACACTTTTACAGGGAGACAGGACTTTACAATCAGGAATTTTGCCTTAGTTTTTCATCTTTCACGGTAGAACAAAACCAACTATGATGGCTTCGTACAAAACCGGATAAAAGAGAAATATTTTTAAACAGTCAAATGGAGAGCAAACCATGTCGAGTAGCCTGGGAACACTGTTTCGTATCAGCACCTTTGGAGAATCCCACTGTAAAGCAGTCGGTGTTGTAATTGACGGCTGTCCCCCCGGACTGAGCCTGACAGAAGAAGATATACAACCCCAGCTTGACCGGAGACGTCCAGGCCAGAGCGCTCTGACCACAGATCGCCAGGAAGCGGATCAGGTAACCATCCTCTCGGGAACTGAAAACGGCAGGACGCTTGGCACACCCATTGCCCTGCAGGTTGCCAACAGGGATCACCGCCCCGCCGATTACAGTAATATGCGCGATATTCCCCGCCCCTCCCATGCCGACTATACCTACCAGATGAAATATGGCATCAGAGCCTCATCCGGAGGTGGCAGGTCCAGCGCCAGAGAAACAATCGGCACCGTCGCTTCGGGGGCTGTTGCCGCCAAAGTTCTAAAAGAAAAATATAACATCGATATAATTGCCTGGGTAAGCAGTGTTGGGGAAATTGACGCAACAGACATTGATTCTGAAACAATTACCAGCGCAGATATCGATAAAAGCATAGTTCGATGTCCCGACTCCAATGCAACGGCTAGAATAACAGCCCTGGTTACTGAATTAAAGGATCTTGGTGACTCCGTAGGTGGTACGGTCTCCTGCGTTATTCGCAATGTGCCCCCGGGTCTTGGTGAGCCGACCTATGAAAAACTTGAGGCTAAACTGGCACAGACCATGCTGGCAATACCGGCAACCAAGGGCTTTGAAGTTGGATCGGGTTTCGCCGGGAGTCGCATGAGAGGGTCGCAGCATAACGACCCTTTTATTAAAAAGAATAACCGCCTGGGGACGGTAACCAATAATTCCGGCGGCATCCAGGGAGGCATTTCAAACGGAGAATCAATCACCATGCGCATTGGTTTCAAGCCGCCGGCAACCATCTCTCTACCTCAGGACACCGTCGATTTTTCAGGTGAACCCGCTGTTCTTGAGGCAAAGGGAAGACATGATCCCTGTGTGGTACCAAGAGCCGTCCCCATCGTGGAGGGCATGGCTGCCCTGGTAATTCTTGACATGGCACTTCTCCAGGAATCCCGGATGGCATTGCAGTTTCTGTAACAGGTGGTCTCCAGTGATCGCCGCACTACTTACCACGAATCGTACCGACATCACCGCGAACAGAGAAGGTAATAAATTTTCATTTTCAACCCATAAAGAAAATCCTTGAATAACTCCGAAGGAAACGCTATTAAACGATGTTCAGGATAAGGAATTCACCTGTTTTTGCATATATTCGTGTGAGTGACAGCCTCGTAAAAAGTCAAATGCAGGTGCAGACCTCGAAAAATTCGATATACAAATCGTAGAGTTTTTATCACGCCCGGACGAGCACCTTCAAAAAACAATATCCTGCCATATAACTGTGGGAAATAATTCCTGAAATACCGATCCCGGAAAGCGGGACAATAGGCTCCTTTTTGAAAAGCAGATGACACCAAAACGTTCTATTCTAAGCTGGTATATTGACCGATTCGCCCCCCCCGAGGCACTGCATCTGCTTATTCTCGCCGTAGTGATAGGAGCAAGCACCGGACTGGCATCGGTTTTATTTATCAAACTCATCTTTGCCATTCAGGATTTTTCCTACGACAGCCTCCACTCCATCTTTCCTGCCATCGGCAACTGGGCCTATGTCATTGTCCCGGTGCTGGGCGGACTGCTGGTCGGACCTCTTATTCTTTTTGCCCAAGAGGCCAAAGGACACGGAGTGCCGGAGGTCATGCAGGCCCTGATTCTCAGCGGCGGCCGTATCCGTGCACGGGTAGCGGTTGCCAAAATCACCGCCTCGGCACTCTGCATCGGAACAGGAGGGTCCGCAGGACGGGAAGGTCCGATTATCCAGGTAGGCTCTGCCCTCGGCTCATCCATGGGTCAGATTCTCAGGCTCTCTGACGAACGGATCAGAAACCTTGTTGCCTGCGGAGCTGCTGCTGGTATTGCAGCGACTTTCAACGCTCCTATTGCCGGAGTTGCCTTTGCCATAGAGGTACTTATGTGCGGCCTGCAGATGCGGGCTTTCAGCAATGTGGTTATAGCCGCGGTATCAGCATCAGTTGTCAGCCGGTCAATTATTGGCAACACATCGGCTTTCCAGGTACCGGCCTATCATCTGAACAGTCCATATGAAATTATACTTTACCTGATTCTTGGTCTGGTGGCTGCCCTGGTCGGTATCATGTTCATGAAGATGCTCGATTTCTCAGAAGACATTTTCGACGACTGGAAAGCCCCCCAGATTATCAAACCGGCAATTGGAGGCTTACTGCTTGGCCTCCTCGGCCTGGCGTACATGAATCTGCCCGGCCTTGAGTTTCCTGCCTCATCAGTTGCCCACGGATCAGGTACTACCCACATTCCCCATATGTACGGTGCCGGATTCCCCTTTATCGAAGCGGCAATACAGGGAAGAGCCGCACTCTGGATGCTGATCCTTCTTGTTTTTCTTAAACCGCTTGCCACATCCTTCACCCTCGGATCAGGTAATTCAGGGGGTGTTTTTGCACCTTCACTTTTTACCGGGGCTGTACTCGGCGGAGCCATGGGCCACCTTTTCAGCATCTGGTTTCCTTCCATGGAGGGAAATATCGGTGCCTTTGCCCTGGTGGGCATGGCGGCGGTTTTTTCAGCAACAGCCCGTGCGCCTCTGACGGCAATGCTCATTGTTTTCGAGATGAGCAACGACTACCTGATGATCCTGCCACTTATGGTGGCGGGGGTGACAGCCAGTTATTTCTCTCAATGGCTGCACCCGGAATCGATCTATACGATGAAACTTGCAAAACGTGGTGTACGTTTTGCCGAAGGCCGGGACATGGACATCATGCAGGGAGTAAAAATCAGCGAAGTGATGAAGAAACACCCTGTAACTATCCACAAAAATCAACACTTCTCAGACGCCATGGCTCTCTTCCAGGAGAAAAACCTGCTCGGTTTTCCGGTGCTGGGAGATAATGATACACTCTGGGGTATTGTCACCCTGCAGGACATGCATAGAGCCCAATCTGCAGAAGGATTCACGTCCAGAGGTCTCAAGGTCTCTGACTTTGCGGTCGAAGACCCGATCACAGTTTTTCCGGACGAACCTATATGGTTGGCAATCCAGAAGATGTCTCCCCGTGATCTGGCGAGGCTCCCTGTGGTATCCCGTGATGGTTCCAAACGACTGTGCGGTCTTATCAGCAGAAGTGACATCCTCCGTGCCTATGATGTCGGTATTGTCAGAAAACAGAGGGGTAAAATCGTAGAACATCAGGTTGAGCTTCGTCAGTCAAAAGAAAATGGTTTTGTCGAATTTGTACTGAAAGAGGAAGATACCTGCGCCACAGCCCTGGTGAAGGATCTGACCCTTCCTGAAACTGTCAACATGGTATCTATAAAACGGAGCGGCCAGATAATCATCCCGAAAGGGCACACCAGGCTGCAGATAGGTGACGTCATAACCGTCTATGGACGACTGCAGGATATTGACGGCATAAAGGATTTCCTCAACAATTGCGTCCTGCCGACGAACCAGCCTGATTCTACAGACACTAGATAAGTAAGAATATTCTCAATTGCCAGCTTAGCAGACATAATACATTGCGGACAGACACTATATAAACCGCTTCATCATCTCATCTATGACAGCGTCAACATTTGCAGGGGTAATGTTGTTGCGTTCACATATCTGCCGAACCTGTTCCCGTCTCCCGCCATCCTCCATATCTGCCGTACCCCGAAACATACCCATCCTGCGACCGACCTGGTACATCACCTGATCAGTTGCGGGCATGGCAAGAAAATCTGACACAATAGCCACCATTCCTCCTTTATCTTCGGGGAATTGCCCTTCAAGATCCTCAAAAAGATTGAGGATATGATCACTTTTCAGATAGCTGGTTATGCCGTCCAGCTGCTGCAGAAACAGCAGCAGTTCCCGAGCTGTTTCCACTCCATTCAATTTTTCAAAGTTTCCTTCCCTGTACTCACCGTACAGCTCGACATGCTCCGGTATGGCCAGGGTGCGAAGACGTATAAAATCAGGATTAATGGCATTCAGGGCGTCAGCTGTTTCCATGGCGTGCTCTTTTGAAAGTGATACCCCGCCAAGTCCGGGCATAACATATTCCGACAGCTCCATTCCCGCATTTTTCACCTTCAATCCCGCCAGAATATGTGTTTTTTTATCAACTCCTTTTTTCACCGCAGCTAAAACAGTATCACTGCCCGATTCCATGCCGATATGAATACGATTCAGGCCGGCCGCAGCGATCAATCTGAGATTTTCATCACTTATCCGTGCAATGGTATGGGAGCGAGCATAGGAGGTCACTCTTTCCACCCATGGAAAACATTCCTGCAGCCGTGCAAGAATAGTGATAAGACGCTCCGGCTTTATAATCAGGCTGTTTGCATCCTGCAGGAAAATTGACCTCATACCGTTAGTGCCCCACTGCAGGGCGGCATTCAGTGCCTTACGGTCATATCCCTCCTCCGAAGCTGCAATCTTCTGCAGGTCAGCAGGAAAAATTCTGCCATTTTGGGCCGCACTCTCTTTGATCCTGAGAACATACCGGTGGACACTCTCTATATCCTTTAGCACATGCTCCACAGGGCGCAGGGAAAAATGATCCCCCTTATAGACCGGACAAAAAGTGCAGCGATTCCATGGACAGTTCCGGGTAATACGGATAAGCAGACTCCCCGCCTCACTTGGCGGCCTGATTGGACCCTGTTCAAACCCTTTATACGGAACCTTTCCTGACTTTTCTCTGCTCATACATTCCTCAAAAGATAATAATAATGAAACTGAGTTTCAAAGGTATTCAGGTATCAGATTGTACCATTTTACGGGCAAGAGCAAAACCGATTAGAAGTGTGCTCTTTATACTGGACTTGAGTACTCCACTATGATAAAGAAGAGTAGCGTTGAAGCTGAAGTGCAAAAATGATGAATGTAAGATGTCGGGAAGTGGCTCAGTCTGGTAGAGCACAGCGTTCGGGACGCTGGGGTCGGAGGTTCAAATCCTCTCTTCC
>JAFDME010000172.1 GCA_019306075.1 Deltaproteobacteria bacterium
CGCAACCCAAAAGTTACATCCTCTCTGTGTCCTCTGTGGTTTAAGATTTTCTCGCAGTCGGAGTTTATGCCCTGGTAGTTAAGAGTGCTCACCTGTTTTTTTCTACAGAAGTTCTGGAGTAAGGCACTAAAAGGTACCTTGCAAAACAGCCCTACTCACTGCTGCTTTCACCTTCGTTTTGCGGAAGAATCTGCTGTGTTTTAAGATTTTTTGATCGTGCAAGCTCCCGCATATCCTTTGTTTTATCAGATTCATCAACAATTTCCCGGCCGACAATTTCCTCCAGGATATCCTCCATTGAAAGAATACCGGTAACCGTCCCGTACTCATCAACAACCACAAAAAGATGTTGTCTCCTCTCAAAGAAATCTGCCAGCACTTTATTGAGTGGTGCCGTCTCGGGAACGAAATGAACGGGGCGTATGTAATTGCTCAGCTTGAGATTCCTTTTCCCCTCCGCGGCGGCCTGGAGAATATCCTTGCGCATGATCATGCCTGTAACATTATTCGGTTCTTCTTTAAAAATGGGAATTCTGCTATGACTTGACAGCCTGGTCACCATGGTCATTGCCTTTTCTACTGTGATATCTTCATCCAGGGAGAATGTCACAGTCCTCGGGGTCATGACCTGCCTGACTCGTCTGTTTTTCAGTTCAATTATATTTTTAATTACCTCCTCTTCATCCTCTTCAATGTCACCGGACTCGAGAGATAACGCCGCAATGGTCTGTATCTCCTCTGCACTTATTGAATCTTCTTTTTTTTGTGGCAAAAGCCTGGTAATTGATCTGCAGAGCCAGACAATCGGCTTTAGTATAAATACCATCCACTGTAGAGGATAGGTTACCACCGGAGCCAGTTTGTAGGCATAGGTAACTCCAATTGTTTTTGGCAGAATTTCTGAAAAGATTAAGATCCCAAGGGTAAAAACAATTGAAAACAGGATGAGATTCTGATCACCGAACAGTTTTACTGCCGCTGCACCGGCAACAGAGGCCCCAATGGTGTGGGAAATTGTATTGAGTGTGAGTATGGCTGTAATCGGTTCCTCTATATCCGCTCTTAACTTCTGAAGGTGGGTAGCAATCTGATGATTCGTTTTTTTCATCATCTCTACCTGGCTGGCGCTGATTGAATAGAGTACCGCTTCACAAATGGAACAAATTGCTGAAACAGTTATGGCAAGGGTTACAGAAATGAATAATGTTTGTACCACTTCATTCTCTCCGGGTGTATGCAGCTGACAATTTTACTGTACGGTTTACTGTATCGGCTGACAGTTTTTGATGAATATAAAGGTGGCCTAAAGTTTTTGCAAGGTACCCATTTGGGGTGGAAAACTGTTCCAGTCTTTAATGATCATTTTTGTGATTATAATCTATTAAACTTGATGTACAAAGCGAAGATAAAAAGTGACCCGAATAAATTGGAATTTTTAAATGCTTGGATAAGTGCCATTGAGGCTAATTCAAATATATAATTTAAAATGGTCTTCCCCGGTTTCTTGGTTTCTAAAGAAGTTCCAGGGTAAGGCACTAACCCGAATAAATCGGAATTTTTAAATGCTTGGATAAGTGCCATTGAGGCTAATTCAACCATATAATTTAAAATGGTCTTCCCCGGTTTCTTGGTTTTTAAAGAAGTTCCAGGGTAAGGCACTAATGACAAGGAAGAGTAAATAATGAAAAACACCAAAGTTATCATTTCAAAAGATGGCGTCAGTGATTATTCAGGCGATCTGCTGATATGCCTGACTACAATAAATAAAGATGACAAATTATCCGGAGCTGACTTTATACAGCCGGAGATAGATTCTTTTCAAAAAAAGGAGGAATTTTCAGGCAAAAAGGGTGAAGGAGTGGTGTTGTATCCTCCCTTTAATACAAATGGTACGAGAATTATGGGCAAACGTGTCCTTTTATTGGGTACTGGTAAAATTGATGATATTGACAGCACAAATGAGTTGCGGGAACTCTTCAGGAGTAGTGGAGGGATTATCGCCGACTTCTGCAGAAAAACTTCTGCTGAGAATCCCTGCATCGTGCTGCATAAGAGCGGAGATATAAAACTCCAACTGGCAGCGGAATATCTTACAGAAGGAGTCCTTCTCGGTGATTACAGTTTTAAAAAATACAAAATAAATGACGATGACAAAAAGCAGTATCCCGGCATCAAAAAGCTGCTGATTACTGCTCCTGGACAGATCTCTGCATTAAAGAAGAATTGCAGGCGTGCAGTAAACTCAGCATTTTCCACAGTGACTGCCAGAGATATGGCGAATGAGCCCGGCAACGGCTGGACCCCTGATCATTTTGCACGACATGCAGAAATTATAGCCAAAAACCATAAGCTGAAATGCAGAATTATCGAAAAGTCAGAAATGATCACGCTTGGTATGGGTGGTATTCTGGCTGTTAATCAGGGGTCTGTTGAGCCGCCCAAATTAGTTATTTTAGAATACAGACCAAAAAAAAAGAGCGATACAATTTTAATGATTGGCAAGGGGCTCACTTTTGACTCAGGGGGGGTCAGCCTTAAACCCGCTGCCGGGATGATGGATATGAAATATGACATGTGTGGAGGCGCCGCAGTTATTTCTGCCATGGAAACTATTGCCAGAGAAAAACCTGATGTCGGAGTTGTGGCAATGATTCCATCCACCGATAATATGTCGGGAGCTGACGCCCTGAAACCAGGTGATATCATAACCCATTATGGCGGTATTACTTCTGAAATTGAAAACACCGACGCAGAAGGAAGACTTATTCTTGCCGACGCGATGGCTTATGGTATTGAGCAGTATAAACCAACCTGTGTGATAGACCTTGCAACCTTAACCGGTGCGGTAATTATTGCACTTGGTCATCATCGTACCGGCATTTTAGGCACAAACGATTATCTGGTAAAATCGCTGACCCGGGCAGGTTCGATATGCGGAGAACCGTTGTGGCGACTGCCCCTTGGTGAAGAGTACAGTAAACAGATAGATTCAGAAGTCGCTGATATTAAAAATACAGGAGGGAAACCGGGCGGCACGATAACTGCGGCCGCCTATCTGCAGAAATTTGCAGGCGATGTTCCCTGGGCACATCTTGATATTGCTGGAACCGCCTGGGATTTCACCAAGAAAACATATATTCCCAAAGGACCATCCGGTACCGGAGTCAGAACCCTGATAGAACTTGTACGCCGCTGGAAAAATGGCCAGATAAAGAAGTAATCCGAATAAACGGGGATTTCGAAATGATTGGATGAATGCCATGGGGCAGCAAAGGAAAACCTAAAGCAATTACTGGAAGAGCGGGGCAATTCTGACTGTCCTGCTTTTTCCATTGTAGGTTATGGTATCACCTTCCATCAGCTGTTTTCCTCTGCGGGTCTCAACAGTACTGTTGACCATAACCTCCCCATCCTGAATACGTATTTTGGCCTCAACACCATCCTGAACCAGGTTTGCCAGCTTAAGAAACTGCCCCAGCCGTATTGGTAGATTTCTGACTTCTATGTACATTGACTTGGACATCTCAAATCCCCAGGGACTTTTTACGACGCCATCAAGTAAAACAATGGCGTTGAAGGTAAGGAATAATTGATATATTTCAATCATGTAACCGTTTATTACTGCTTGCCATCCGGATATATTGTGTAAGTTCTAGTGGCAACCGTTATTGAAATATAGTATTGGATAGGTAAAATGCAAATTTATAAAATTTAAAGAGGAGTAAGGTTATGAGCTTAAATACGGTTTTCTGTTCTGCAGGCAGATTTGTAGTGCTTTTACTGAGTATTGGTCTCCTTAACGGCTGTGCCGGGACGTCCCCGACGACCCCGCCTGTGGATACATCGATAAGTGACAGCGATCTGGCCCAGGTGACAACTACAGTTGAGAGTTATGGAGATATCGAATTACCCATTGAGATGACTCTTGTTCCAAAGAGAAGTATGGCCATGCGCACAGATTCTTTCCAGGGCGGAATACACGTGTACAGCGGTAAAGTAGAAATTACCTCACTTCGGGATTATATCATTGCCTCCATGCGGAACCACAAATGGAAATTGGTTGGAGAAGCGTCCTATAATGGATCGATGCTTGCCTTTACCAAACCAAACAAAACCTGTATGGTTGTTTTAAAAGGAGGCTCAATGATGGGCAAAACGGAGGCAAGTCTCTATGTGACTGTGGATGTAGCGGCAGCAAGCAGGCTTAATCCGTTTGGAGAGCCCATTAAACAATAGCCTGCTGTATCCCTTCAGAAAATTTCTTGCAGGGATATATAAGGACCATTGTTATCTTCTTCTGCAGAGGTGAAGAACCTGTTCTATCACCTCTGCAGAAATATTTTTCATTCTCCACACTTTGGCCTGAGCCAGAGCATTGTCAGCTATCCTGCTGATATCTTTTACTTCAACGCCTATATCTTCAAGGGAAGTCGGTACATTGATGCTGTTGAACCACTGCAGCAGGTATTCAATTGCTGCATCAGAAGTGGAATCGGCTGTGCCTTCTTTAATTGACAACGATTTCTCCCCAAGCTGGGCCATACGAAGTGACTGTTGTTCTTTGCTGTACCTCATCCATCCCGGGATAATTATTGCCAGGCCAGCACCGTGAGGAACACCATAAAGGGCCGAAATGGCATGCTCTATCAGGTGTAGCGGAAATTCAACTCTCCCAAGTCCGGCGGAAAAAATACCATTCAGGGCAAGAGAGGCGATCCACATCAGTTCTGCCCTGGCGTTGTAATCATCCCGGGCAGCCAGACAACGGTCAGTGGATCTTATTATATTGGTTATCATCCCTTCCATTAAGCTGTCCTGCACTGGGCTTTCTTTGCCGGAACAGGAAAAATATAATTCCAGGAAATGGGAGAGCATATCCACAGACCCATAAGCTGTATAGCTTGCAGGAACGGAGCAGGTCGTCACCGGGTCAAGGATGGAAGTCCTTGGAAACAGGTGTCTGTTGGCAAAGCCAAATTTCAATTTTTTAATCTCGTGGGTAATAACCATACCGGAATTAGCCTCTGACCCCGAGGCTGCAAGAGTAGGGACTGCGGTTACCGGCAGTGTCTTTTTAATACTCTTTTTACCCGTGAGGAATTTCCACACGTCATGGCGTACCAGAGCACCGGCGGAAATAGCCTTAGCTTCGTCAATTACCGAGCCGCCACCGGCGGCACAAATCACATCACAGCTGTGGGCTTTACATTTTTCAACACCCTCCATCACATGAAAGTGAAGAGGGTTTGTCTGAACACCGGAATGTTCAGTAATCTTTGCTCCGGAATCCTGCAAAGCAGATGTGATGGCATCATAAAGGCCGCTCTTTTTCAGGGAATTCCTGCCGTACACCAGGAGTACATTTTTGCCGAAAGTTACGGTCTCTTTACCAATCAGCGGAACGGTATCTCTACCGAATATAATTTTTGTAGGATTATGAAGAACAAAATTTTCCATAGTTGCAGGTGATGTTCTATTTTTTTCAGAGGGAGGGATCCATAAGAGACTTGAAAATGTTAGCAAGACAGATAAAATCTGAAACGTCAAGACACTCAGCGCGGGTTGAAGGATCAATGGCCGCAGATTCTATTGCATGTCTGGTCTGTTTTTTATTCCCGGCTTTATCGTGGGAAAGGTCATTTACAAAAAATCCGCCGCTGCTGAGAGTATTAAGAAGAGTTTTTCGCCGCTGGCTGAAAGCGACTCTTACCAGCCTTCGAAAAATTTGCTTATCATAATCTGCAAAATCCCCGGTTCTCCTTGAGGTTTTGCTGAAATCAATGCCGATCACAACAGAATCAATTTTAGGCTGGGGGTGGAACTCGGCTGGTTTTAGTGTCATCAGTTTTTCTACCGTCGCGCAACTGCCAAGAAGCACCGTCGGAATTCCATATTCTTTAGTGCCGCTGCCTGACATCAACCTGTCAGCAACTTCTTTCTGCACCATTATCGTTGCCCTGTTTAACAGATGCGCATTGTCAATTAATTTAAAAATGAACGGATTGGATATTGAGTAAGGCAGGTTTGCAATAATTATCAGATCCGAATCGCACCTGTCATAGAGTTCCTGAAAGTCTGCAGTCAGGATATCCTGATGGATGAGGGTGACATTGGCGGGTAAATTCCCCTGTTTTTCAAGAAGTCTGACAATACCGTTATCAATTTCAAAACCTAAAACATGACGTGCTGCTTCGGCAAGAGGGCGGGTCAGGGCACCAAGGCCCACTCCCACTTCGAGAACAAAATCCTGGTCTGTAATGTTTCCTGCCCTGACAATGGCTTCAGCTGTCTGTTTATTGACAAGGAAATTCTGGCCAAAACGTTTTTGCGGTGCCAGATTAAAATCTTTTAAAATTGCTCTTGTTTGTTTGTACTCGCTCATATCTTTATACCAAGTGCATCGGTGAAAGATTACAGTTATTAAAAGTTTTAGTTTGTCCGGATTAGACGCTTAGCGTTTAAATTTTTAAAAAGATAGAGTGCCACATAATAACTGATTACGGCAAAGGGCAGGGCGATTACAAACCCGCCCGATACCATGACAACAATAGTCTCATATCCAAGGCTGCCAAGAATTTTCAGCGAATGAAGTATTCCCTCAGATTGAACCAGTGAGCCAAGAACAGAACGAATAGAGCTCCAGCTTATCTGGTAAGGGGTGAGCATATTCCCAACCCGCAGAGAAAAATAGTAGATTGGAAAATACGTTAACGGGTTACAGATAAGGAAACTGCTGACAATTCCGGCTATCGTTGAGGTCCTTGTCAGCAGAGTAAGCGCAATAATAAGAACAGTATGCAGGGGCATAGTCGGAGTGAGCCCTATAAGAACACCCAGAGCAATCCCCCCCGCCAGAATTTTTGGATCCCCCCTTAGTCGTTTAAGCCTCAGATAATAATATCTATTTAATCTTTTATAGTTCAAACCCGGATACCTAGCCTAACTGTGAACGTGAATAAACATCCTCTGAAAGAGACATTTTCCCGAATGTACAAAACTTATAATATCCAGCCAGTGCAATCATGGCACCATTGTCTGTAC